>RGYX01000353.1 GCA_010031845.1 Verrucomicrobiota bacterium | reverse complement strand
GTTGTGCTGTTCCTGAGTTGACGGTGTCTCGTATGTGGCAGTACAGGTTCCATGCTTGTGTGGCGGTGGGTTCTGCGTCTGGTTGGGTTTGTTGCCATTCTTCGTGGATCATGCCGGGTGTGGGGAGGAAGCGTTCTGTTCTGTTTAGTTTAACTAGGATGAGTTCTAGTTGTTTGTATGGGCAGTCTTGGAGGACGAGATCCCATGCTGTGTAGATGGTTTGTTTTTGTTTGGGGTCGTTGGGGAGTTCTTTGTTCCACATGGAGTAGGCGAGGTTGACTAGTTCTGTGGATTGTTGTTGATCCATTATTCGCCTGCTTTGCGTCGTGGGCTGTTGATTGATCGTTGGATGAAGCCTTCTATTTTGTCGGCGTCTCGGAATATCAAATCTATACCGTTATATTTTTTTTGTTGCGGGTTGTCGCCCATATGGAATGGGGAGGATGCACAGCCGTCTATGGCTTGGCAGGATGCTTCTATGCCGTAGTCGTGGATTGATGCGGCGATTTTGACTTTGCGTTCGTGGTCTAGGACGGCTCGGGTGGAGCCCATTGTTTTAACCCAGTAGTCCCATACGATTTTGACTGCTTCGTCGGAGATGCTTTTGGCTTTGGCGTTGCGTTGTTTTGTGGAGATCCGTGGACGGGTTTGTTTAGGTTTATTTACGCCACCGTTCGGATTGGGAAACAGTTCTTCAACCATCGCACACACCATACATCCTTTTACTGAAAAGGTCAACATTGGAATCTATAAATATCTGGTCCGGCCGGACCGGACGTTGTGGCAGTAATCATCTGTGGTAGCCACGTTGATTTAACTAAAGAGAAGAAACCACTAGTGGGTTTAAAACTTTGGAGAGTGTGAGAACCTTTACCAAATCTTTTTTGGCGGACGCGCAGCCGAAACAAGATCCGCGATTTTGGGTAGTCGCAGATTAAGATTTGATTATTGATCGCGCGCGAAAGGTTGTATACGCCACCGTTGCAGTTGGGTCACGAACTGCTTTATTGCGCTTACTATTTCATTCGGCGCAGTCCCGATGTGGTTGTACAAGATAGCAGACGATCAGTCCCGCTACACGCACATTTAAAAGAAAAACCACTAGTAAC
>RGYX01000352.1 GCA_010031845.1 Verrucomicrobiota bacterium | reverse complement strand
CAGGGGAATCAGGACGCGAGCGACAAAGGGAAAGGTCACAAAGATGGTCGCGAGAACCAATCCGGGATAAGCAAAAATAATCTGGATGTCATGTTCCTCAAGCCAACCACCTAACCATCCCTGAAGCCCAAAGATCAGGGTGTAAAGAAGACCCCCGATGACCGGCGAAACCCAAAGGGGAAGTTCAACCAGGCTAACCAGAAAGCGACGCCCTGGAAAAGTGAAGCGGGTGACCGACCAAGCCGCTGCCACGCCGAAGATGGTGTTGAGAGGAACCGCCAAAGCTGCAACTTTCAGGGTCAGAAGAATCGAGTTCTGCGTGACTGGATCGCGGAAGGTTTCCCAAAAAACGGCAGGGCCCTTGGAGAAAGCCTCGGCAAAGACTGCGACCAAGGGCCACCCCCTTGGGGTCGTGGTTGGGGGTGTGGGAGGTAATGGAAAAAGAACTCATGGTTTAAGCCCGACCTCCAGAGCGACGTGCGTTCCATGTCTGCAAAATCTGGATCAGAAAGAGAATGAAAAAAGAGACGATGAGCATAAAGAAGCCTAGCCCAGCAGCAGCGGGATAGTGGAACTGCTCGAGCTTCATCACGATGAGTAAAGGAGTGATCTCAGTATAGTAGGCAATATTGCCGGCAATGAAGATGACGGATCCGTACTCCCCTACGGACCGACCAAAGGCGAGGGTGATGCCGGTAAGCACGGCAGGTAGAACCGCAGGGAAAAGAACTTTGGTAAAAATCAGCAGACGGCTAGCCCCCAGGCATGCAGCTGCCTCCTCAAGTTCCACCGGAAGCTGGGCGAGAACCGGCTGAATGGTGCGAACGACAAAGGGGAGTCCTACGAAGGCCAGAGCGATAAAGATCCCCAGCGGAGTATAGGCCACCTTGAAGGGAAGAAGTTTTCCGAGCCACCCCTGAGGACTGTAAAGCGCCGTTAGGGCGATGCCGGCCACAGCGGTGGGAAGGGCAAAAGGCAGGTCGATGAGCGCGTCTAAAGCCCGGCGGCCGGGAAAATCGTAGCGGGTGAGCACCCAGGCGATAACGAGGCCGACCACGCCGTCGAACCCGCCGGCCAACAAGGATAATCCAAAGCTGTTTTTATAACTG
>RGYX01000351.1 GCA_010031845.1 Verrucomicrobiota bacterium | reverse complement strand
CGGGATCCTGCTTCTTGCTGACCGCCACCAACCGGACCGAAGAAGGTTCCCGACCCGCTTGCTCTGCGGCTCTCCTGATCCCCTCACAGACGGCATGATAGTTTTCCTCAAGTCCCATGGGATTGATTAGTTAAGCTTGGGTTGCATTGCGAATAAGTAACGGTAATAATCAGTCCTTATTATGCAGGTTGAATCTTTTCGCGTGTTTCGGGATCTCGTCGAGACCCGTTCTTTCAGCCGATCGGCATCCCTGAATAACATCACCCAGTCGGCCGTCAGTCAGCAACTTCGCTCGATCGAACTCCGTCTCCGGGTACCTCTGCTGGAACGGACTAGCAAGCAGTTTGCCCTGACCCGGGAGGGTCAGCTGCTGTACGAGGCCAGCCGGGATATCATTGCCCATTACCAACGTTTTCAACACCAGTTGGAGGAAATGCGCAACATCATCTCCGGCACCATCCGTTTGGTGGCGGTCCCCAGCCTCCTCAAGAACTTCCCTCTGGTGAAAGTGCAGGTGGATTACCGCCGCGCCAACGAGGTGTACGAATCGGTGGCCGATGGCGAGGCCGATGTGGGCCTGGTCGCCTTCCCCTCACCGCGCAAAGGGCTCAAGGTAGAGACTTTTAAAAAAGACACCCTGCAGGTCATCTGTGCCCCGGGTCATCCCTTGATCAAAAAAGGGACGATCCACCTTTCGGATCTGGCCAATTGCAAGATTGTCTCCCTAGCTCCCGACATGCCAACCCGACAGGGGTTGGATCGGATCCTTGCCGGGCGGGGACTCAAATTCCAACCCAAGATGGATTTCGATAACGTGGAAACCTTGAAGCACGCGGTGGAGATTGATGCGGGGGTGGCGTTCCTGCCTCATTCGGCCGTAGCCGCAGAGTTGGCCGCCGGCAAACTGGCCGCCCTACCCTATCACGGACCGGAAATCATCCGACCCCTAGGCGTGGTCTCACGCACCAGTCGGGTACTCTCGCCCGCCGTGAAACGATTCTTAAAGGCCCTCAAGGCTCCCCGATCCTCGGAGACCAAGGAGGAGACCAAAGCTTGAAACCGACGGTTCCCGCAAAAAAAATCACAGCCCAGGAGAGGGCCTTTGAAAG
>RGYX01000036.1 GCA_010031845.1 Verrucomicrobiota bacterium | reverse complement strand
GCCTTCTCCAGCGCGATTTTCACCGCATAAAGCTGGAAATCCCCGCGTTGGGCGGTGTCGGAACCAAAACGGGAATCAACGACAGACTGATTTCCCGTGCCAGTGAAGTTGTACGCATAACCGGCGTCCACGTATCCGCTGAGCTTGATGCCCTTCTGGGCGGTCTCGACGAAGTTGTTTTGCACCATCTTTTTTGTGTCCTTGGCGGAGGCATCCGGAGCGCTATCCGCGAGGGACAGGTTCGCCACAGCTACGAGCACGCCAAGAATACGTGCAGTATTCTTGATCATTTTGTTTTCTCCTTGGTGTTTGTTCCCACCGAACCAACCAAGGGTTACACGCCCTCAAATAGCCAATGGGGCGAAAATCAAATCAAACCTACTAACAGAAATCAACCTTTTATTCACATAAAAGGCTTCAATGGTTAAAACGAATGTAAGTCGCTTTTTGTTAGTAGAATCGTTTTAAAAATAGGGGGATGATAGCCGATTGATTCCATTCGCATGGCGGTTCATCCGCATCGTTACCCTCAGCGAATTTCTATCTCCCAAAACGGCGGGCCCGCTCTTTGCGTCGTGCTTCCACATGGCGTTTGCGATCCACCATCTTCGTCTTTCGCTTCCGCAGTTCGTTGCTCAACCTCTCTTCCACCCGGTCAATGGCGGCGTACAGATCATCCTCCCCGGCCTCGGCAAAGAGATCCGGTCCGGGCACCGCCAGATGGACTTTGACCCGATACTGCTTTTTGGGCGGGGCGCTGTGGTCGTGCCAGAGCACCACATGGGCGCCGATGATCCGACCCTCAAAGTGGTCCAGATGGGAAAGTTTATTCTGAACATACATGTCGATCCCGTCGGTCAACGGGAGATGTCGGGGGGTGATATGAACGTGCATCATTCATCCTCTACCCCCTTTCTCCCAAACTGTCGATGATGGCTTGCCAAGAACTCGCTGGAAAAACTTTGGCTCCGGACCCGCCCGCCCACATCCTTTCCCCATGTTGCGTGTGGGCATGGGTTACGACGTTCACCCCTTGGTCGAGGGGCGCCCCCTGATTTTGGGCGGAGTGACCATTCCCCACGACCGCGGTCTTGAAGGCCACTCCGATGCCGATGTTCTGCTCCATGCCCTTACCGATGCCGTCCTCGGCGCACTCGCCGCCGGCGATATCGGCACCCATTTCCCCAACACCGATCCCCAATGGAAGGGCGCAGCCAGCACCATCTTCCTCGCTGAGGCCGCCCGTCTCGCCAAGGAACGAAAAGCCAGCATCCTGAATGTCGATGCCTCCCTTTTGGCCGAGGCTCCCAAGCTCGTCCCGCACTTCCCCGCCATGCGAAAAAAAATTGCCGCCGCCCTCGGCCTCAAGGAGGAGCAGGTCAACCTCAAGGCGACGACCAATGAGAAAATCGGTTTTGTGGGCCGGGGGGAAGGCATCGCCGCCCTCGCCGTTGCCGCCCTTGAATTCCCGGGATGACCGCTCCCGGAAAGTTCCTCACTTTTGAAGGTTGCGAAGGGTGCGGCAAAAGCACCCAAATTGCCTCCACCTTGGCTTGGCTTCGCTCCGCCAAACTCTTGGTCCACGAAGTCCGGGAACCCGGAGGCACCCCAGTGGGGGAAATCATTCGCCATCTCCTGAAGCACGATCCCGTCGGTCAGTCGATGACCGCCGAGACCGAACTCCTCCTTTTTGCCGCCAGCCGGGCGGAACTCGTCCGTCAACTCATCCATCCCTCTTTGACCAGGGGGGAATGGGTCATTGCCGACCGCTTTCACGACTCCACCACCGTGTTTCAAGGCAATGCCCGTGGCCTTCCGATGGAAGAGGTGAACTTCATCAACGGTTTTGCCATCGCCCACCGCGAACCCGATCTCACCCTGATCCTGGATCTCGACCCCTCGGAAGCACGAAACCGCGCTTTAAGGCGACCCCGGCCGGCCGGTCAAAAAGACCGCCTCGAGGATCTCGACCTCGGTTTTTATCAAAAAGTCGCCGAGGGATATCGATCCCTCGCCCAACGCGAACCCCAACGGGTCAAACTGATCGATGCCTCCGGAACCCGGGAGGCAACCTTTGCCCTGATTCAAAAGGAACTCCGTCATGCCTTTCCCTCCCTCCCGCGTTGAGGAGCTTTTTCAATCGGCTGCCAAAGAGGGCCGCCTCGCCCACGCCCACCTCTTAACCGGCGCCCCGCCGGCGGAACTGGAATCCCTTGGCAAGGGCCTGGCGGCCAATCTGCTGGATGCCGATCTGGAAGGGCATCCTGACTTTTTCATCCTCCGCCCCGAATCCAAATCCCGCCGCGTCTCGATCGCCCAGATCCGCCAGCTCGAACACTCCCTATCCCGCCGTCCCCACCGGGCCCAACTAAAGGTCGCCCTGATCCTTGAGGCCGAGCGGATGTGCATCCCTCCGGCCGAGGCCGCCAACGCCTTCCTCAAAACCCTGGAAGAGCCGCCCGATCATAGTCTTCTTCTCCCCACTGTCCGTTCCCGCTGCTTAACCTTTCCCATCATTCCGGGCAAGAACCCCGAACCTCTCCCTGGATTGGAACAGCTGACCCAGGATTGGATACAATCTTCTGGCCCCACCCCCCAAGACGCCTACCGCCGGGCTGCGCTTCTCCAGTCCTTCCTAACCTCGATCAAAGAGAAAATCGCTGAAAAGGACACGACTGGGGATGCAGAGGATGAAGAAAACGAATCGGCCCTAGCCGCTTCGACTGCAGGGCAGTTGGTCAGGATTCGGGAAGATATAATCACCCACCTCATCCGTGCCACTTGGTCGAAAACGGGTTCCGGCCTCCAACCAGAGGCCGTGCGGGAGGTGGATGCCCTCGAAAAGCTGCGTTTTGCCCTAGCCAGAAATGTTGACCAAACCCTGGCGATCGAGGTATCATGCTTGCGAATCGCTGGCCTCGTTTAGTTCCTTAACTAAAATAACCAAATTTTATCTGCTTTTTACCCATACTTTAATGATAAAGTATTTTCTTTTTGATTACCTTTGCCGCATTTCTGTAGATTCCAACCCCTAACCTATGGACATAAAAGAAATTAAGGCAGTGATCGATTTGATGAGGAAAAACAGCCTCACCGAGTTTGAATACGAAAAGGATGGCACCAAAATCCGTATCCGTCGCGGCCCGGATGGCGAGCCCCAAGTCTTCGCCTCTTCACCCAGCCTGATCCCCACCCCGGCGGTTCTTCCCATTGCCACCGGCCTCCCCCTGCCTGCTACCCCCGCGCCAGCCGCCGCTGCTCCAGCCGCTGCCCAGGAAAAACTTCCCTCCATCAACTCCCCGATGGTCGGCACATTTTACTCCTCCCCGGCACCCGACGCCCCCGCTTATGTCGAGGTCGGCACCGTGGTCAACGCCGAGACGGTGGTTTGCATCATCGAGGCCATGAAGGTGATGAACGAGATCAAGGCGGAGATGTCGGGCACCATCACGGAAATTCTGGCGGAAAACGGCAAGCCGGTTGAATTCGGCAAACCCTTGTTCCGTATCAAACCGGCCTGACCCCCCTCGGGAGGCCCACTCCCGAACCCACCCTTCTCCTCATGTTCGACAAAATCCTCATCGCCAACCGCGGGGAGATCGCCCTCCGGGTGATTCGCGCCTGTAAGGATCTCGGCATCCGCACCCTCGCCGTGTATTCCGAGCCTGATCACGACTCCCTTCATGTGCAGGCCGCGGATGAAGCCATCTGCATCGGACCCGGCCCCAGCCCGCAAAGTTATCTCAAAATCGACCGCATCATCTCGGCCGCCGAGGTAGGCGACGTCGACGCGATCCACCCGGGATACGGCTTTCTTTCCGAAAGCGCACACTTCGCCGAAGTCTGCCAATCCTGCAACATCCGCTTCATCGGTCCCTCCCCCGAATCCATTCGCCGGATGGGAGACAAATCCCTCGCCCGGGAAAACGCCCGCAAGGCCGGAGTCCCCATCCCCCCGGGAAGCGATGGTCCCGTTCAAACCGAGCAGGAAGCCATCAAGGCTGCCAAAAAAATCGGCTATCCGGTGATGATCAAGGCGGTGGCGGGAGGAGGAGGCAAGGGTATGCGCCCCGCCCACAACGACGTCAGTCTGGTCAAAGGATTCCTCGCCGCCCGCATGGAAGCGGAAAAAGCCTTCGGCAATCCCGAAGTCTACCTCGAAAAGTTTATCGAGGACCCCCACCACATCGAATTCCAGATCCTCGGGGACAAACGCGGCAAGATTGTCCATCTCGGCGAGCGCGACTGCTCCATCCAGCGCCGACACCAGAAACTTTTGGAAGAAGCCCCCTCCCCTCTGATTGACAATGATCTCCGCAAAAAAATGGGCCGGGCTGCCATCAAGCTCGCCGAAGCCGTACATTACGAGAACGCCGGCACGATGGAATTCCTCGTCGACGGCAACGGAAATTACTACTTCCTCGAGATGAACACCCGGATTCAGGTCGAACATCCCGTCACCGAGGAGGTCTACGGCATCGATCTGGTAAAGGAACAGATCAAGATCGCCGCCGGGGAACGCATCCCTTCTGAATTTGAAAATCTCCGCCCCCAACGACATGCCATTGAATTCCGCATCAATGCCGAGGATCCCGCCATGGATTTCCGTCCCTGCCCGGGGACGATCAGCCTTTACTACCCCCCGGGTGGCATCGGCATCCGGATGGACTCCCACATGTACGGCGGTTACTCCATCCCTCCTTTCTACGACTCCATGATCGGAAAATTGATCGCCGTGGGTCCCGATCGCGCCACCGCCATCGCCCGGATGCAGCGCGCCCTCGATGAAACCATCATCCGGGGGGTTAAGACCACCATCCCCCTCGGACAACGGATCGTTCGGGATCAGGACTTTCGGCGGGGCAAATACTCCACCCATTTTCTCGAGCGGTTTTTCGAGAAAAAAGTCCAAAACGCCTCCTAAGCCATGCCGCCGGTTCTGGATCCCGGCCTGGCCCACGCTGCCCTGCAACGCGCCCGGCTCTACGCCATCCTCGATGCTTCTTACACCCCCCCGGAAACCTGGCCGACGCTGGCCCTCCAACTCTACGAGGGAGGCACCGGTATTTTTCAAATCCGGGCGAAAACGCTCCCCAAGGAAACCATTCTCGCCGCCGCCCGCCGTTTGGTCCCACTGCTGGCCGAACGCGGCCTCCCCCTGATTCTCAACGATCACCCCGATCTGGTGGAACCCTCGGGAGCCGCCGGTTGCCACCTCGGGCAGGACGATCTTGGAATACCCGAAGCCCGGCGCCTGCTCGGACCCCACGCCCTGCTGGGCCTGTCCACCCATTCCCCCTGCCAAGCGGAGGCCGGCGCGGCCCTTCGTCCAGACTACCTCGGATTCGGCCCGGTCTATGCCACCGGAACCAAGCCCGACTACCGCCCCATCGGCCCGGAGAAAATTTCTGCCATCGCCGGCCGGCTCCAACTTCCTTTTTTCTGCATCGGCGGACTGAATCCCGATCGGGTCTCGGAAATCAGAAAACAAGGCGCGACCCGCGTCTGTGTCGTCTCCCATCTTCTTCAGGCCAAAAATCCATCCGAAGCCGCCCGGGAAATTCTTTCACGGCTTGGCAGTGGGCCTTCCATGAAGGATGCTAACGGGTCATGAGCGTTTTGGTTGTTGGCACTGTGGGGATCGACCGCGTGGAAACCCCGCACGGCGAGCGGTCCGACCTCCTGGGCGGCTCTGCCTCCTTTGCCGGATTGGCCGCCAGTTTTCACGCCCCCGTCAGCCTGAACTCGGTGGTCGGCGAGGATTTCCCCGCCCATCACCGCGCCATCTGGGAAAAACGGAAGATCGACCTTTCCGGCCTTCAGGTTGTCCAAGGCAAAACTTTCCGCTGGCACGGCCAATACGAACAGAACATGAACAACCGCCGCACGATCTCAACCGACCTCAATGTCGTGGCCGATTTCCAACCCCAGCTTCCCGAAGGCCAGAAAAAGCTTCCGTTCGTCCTTCTGGGCAACCTTGCCCCTGACCTCCAGCACTCCGTTCTCGACCAGATGCAGAAGCCCAAGTTCGTCGTGGCCGACACCATGAATCTTTGGATCGATATCGCTCGGACCCGCCTACTCGAACTTCTACCCCGCATTGATCTCCTCATTCTCAACGATTCGGAAGCCACCCAACTCTCCGATGAACCCAACCTCGTCCGGGCGGCCCGCTGGCTTCGGGAGAGGGGCCCCCGCTATGTTGCCGTAAAAAAGGGAGAGCACGGCTGCTTCCTCTCCGGCCCCGAGGGTGCCTTTGCCGCCCCCGCCGTTCCCTTGGAACAGGTGCTCGATCCCACCGGTGCCGGTGACACCTTTGCCGGCGGCCTTACCGGCTACCTGGCCGGCCAAAAGGAAGCCAACCTCTCCACCCTTGCCCAGGGTGTCATCGAGGGAACCATCCTTGCCTCCTTTACCGTGGAGGACTTCAGCCTGAACCGACTCGCCTCCCTGTCGGAAAAAGAGATCGCCTCACGCCGTCGGGACCTGTTGCGCTTGATCAATCCGAACCCCTGAACCTATGGAAACCTCGGAGGAGATCGCCTTGGTATTGCTCCTCCTAACCGTGATGGGATCCGTGGCCGTAACCCTCGCCCTTTCCGTCTTGCATCCGAAATACCGCGCCCTGAAACCCCGCCTGGCCCTCTCCTCAAAAATGCTGGGAATCCCCCTGGCCGTCTACGGCGTTCTCCGATACTTCACTTCCCTTCCTTTGGCTCGATTCGACTTCTTTCTGGGAGCCCTTGTGGCCGTGTACACCTTGGAGTTTCTTTTCTTTTTCACCGTCATGCGTCACCCTCCCCGCCGACCCCGCTAAATTTTCTCCCCCAGACTAGACAGAAACAATCCTTAAAGACCTGATGGGCAGGGTCTGACGACTTCTTGTCCTCCTCCATCTCCCACGCCCAAGCCACGACCCCCTTGACCAAGCTCATTCTCTTGGCCTTGGTCTGGTTGCCAATTTTCGGGGTTATCTCAGCCATCGTTCTACTCTGGAACTCGTACGTCACTTGGATCGACCTCGCCCTTCTTCTTAGCTTCTTTGTCATGGGAGCTTTTGGCATCACCCTCGGCTACCATCGGATGCTCACCCACAAAAGCTTCCAAGCCCACCCATGGCTTAAAACCGTTCTGTTGATCTGGGGTTCCATGGCCATGCAGGGTCCCGCCCTTCATTGGGCCGCCACGCACATCCAGCATCATGCCAACTCCGACGATGACGATGATCCCCACAGCCCCCTGAAAAGTCTCTGGCACGCCCATGCCGGATGGATCCTCGACAACTTTAAGCCTGACATCCAACGCTACGCCGGTGCACTGCTGAAAGACCCTATTATCGCCTTCATCCACAAAACGTTCTGGCTTTGGGTCTTTGTTGGATTGGCTATCCCTACACTGATTGGGGGAGCCACCGCCGCCTTCTTTGGGCACTCGTTCCTGATCGGTGCCTTTGGTGGATTAGTCTGGGGTGGTTTCGTCCGTCTCTTCCTCAACCAACATATCACCTGGTCGGTGAATTCCATCTGCCACACCTTTGGGGGCCGCACCTTTGAGACCACCGATGCCAGCCGCAACAACTTCCTCTTCGGCATCCTCGCCATGGGCGAAGGTTGGCACAACAACCACCACGCTTTCCCCCGCTCCGCCCGGCACGGCATGCACTGGACCCAGCCCGATATCTCCGCCTGGATGATTTGGTTGTTTGAAAAACTCGGCTTGGTTCGGGATGTCGTTCTTATCTCTCCCCAGCGAATCAAAGCCCGGATGGCGGACCAACCGGATCCCGAACCGGAATCCTCCATTCTTCCTCTTCCAGCCGAACAACGGGACTAAACCGATCGACCCAACAAAAAACCCTGCCCGGTCACGGGCAGGGTTTTTGTTTATCGGCGAGTCTTACTTTTTGTCGGAGGGAGCAACGTTATTGGTTTCAGAATTCTTCTTCTTTTTTGCACCGCTGTCATCATCGTGACAGCTGGAGCACTGGGCTCCTGCGATTTGGGCCGAAGCCAATCCCACCACCAACCCCAACACGGCAAGACGAGTCGTTTGATTGATCATTCTGGAAGGATAGAAAGGGAGCCGGCAGGCGCAAGTCAGGGTGAACCGATTTTTTCCAAGACCCTCTTCAGCAAGGAGATTCCCGATTCCTGACTCTTTTCCGGGTGAAACTGGAATCCAGCTACGTGTCCTTTCCAAATTCCACTCGGGAACCAACCCCCATACTCCGTCTCACAGGCCAACCAATCGGGTGCCACCGAAACCGGACGGTACGAGTGAACATGATAAA
>RGYX01000350.1 GCA_010031845.1 Verrucomicrobiota bacterium | reverse complement strand
GTGACGGCGGGGACGACCAACGCGCTGACGGCTACGAGCAGCGTGGCGGGACTGACGATATCTTATACGAGCTCCAACACCAACGTGGCTTCGATTTCGGGAACGAATGTTATCGCCAACGCGGCCGGGGTGGCCGTGATTACGGCCAGCCAGGCGGGGAACGCCAATGTGGCGGCGGCGACGCCTGTCAGCCGGACTCTGAACGTAGCGGCCAACGCCAGCCCCAGTCTTGCTACGGCTACCTCTATCCAGAATTTTGGAATTACCGCGACGAATTACACAGGCACCGGTGGTTCAACCAGCGCTATTCCTAGCCCTACATCAGGAACATCCTATGCCCGTGCAGGCACTGGAGGAACTCCGTCTGTTAACTTACTGACCAATGCCAATCTTCTTGGATCTGCAGGTGCGTATTTGGGTGCTTCAGCCTCCTCCTCCACAAGCGTTTCTAAGGTATCGCCAATTACAGGTTATACCGGAGGCAAAGAGTTTTACACCTCCTTTAAGGTTTTGTTTGGCGATTCCTCTGGCTCATCGTCAGCAACCAGCGGTTCTTGGACTTTTTACCAAGGTGCCGGAGCTACCTTTACTGACAACAACCCCGTTAATAACGCTCAGGCTGCCGTCAGTCTCCGCTTCACCTACGGAAGTTCGGGGGCAGTCGCGCTATCTTACGCGAATGTCTCTGGCAGTTATGTTGCCACCAGTTTGACTACTACCTCTCTTACACAAGGTACAACCTACACCGTCGAAGTGATTCAATTTAATGGAGCTTCAGGCACCAAGAGTTATAGCTACAATGGAGTAACAAAGACCTTAGCTGCTGGAAATTTCGATCTCTACATAAATGGGACTCAAATCGCGAGTAACCTGACCAGCAGTGCCCTTAATCTTGATACTACGATCAATGCTGCAACCTTCACGGGTGTGAGCAGTACCGGCAATGTGGCCAATCTGTTTGTAGACGACTTTGTCGTTTACAACACGATTCCCACTTCAATTTCCAACGGTGGTCCTGCCATTACTCCGAGTGGGGCATTTCCAGCGCTGACGACGACCTACGGGACGCCTTCGAGCAGCAGCAACTCGGTGCTGGTTTCGGGCGGGAGC
>RGYX01000349.1 GCA_010031845.1 Verrucomicrobiota bacterium | reverse complement strand
AGTTAGGGGCGAATCCGGTGGTCAAGCGGAACGATGCAGTGTCCGTGGAGGAAGTGGCGGAAATGAAGCCGGAACGAATCGTCATCTCCCCCGGACCGGGATCCCCCAAGGATGCCGGAATATCCATGGAGTTGATCCGGCGAATGGGGTCGAAGGTTCCCTTGCTGGGGGTATGTCTGGGGCATCAATGCATCGGGGAGGTTTACGGGGGAAAGGTGGTGCGTGCGGGGCGACTGATGCACGGCAAGACTTCCCCGATCCGGCATGACACGCGTGGCGTGTTCCAAGGACTACCCAATCCGTTTGAGGCGACCCGCTACCATTCCCTGATTGTGGAAAAAAGTTCAGTGCCGAATTGTCTGGAAATATCCGCGGACACAGCGGAGAGGGAAATCATGGGATTGCGCCATCGGGAATATCCGGTGCACGGCGTACAGTTTCACCCCGAATCGATTTTAAGCAAAGAGGGGAAGGATCTGTTGGCGAATTTTCTAAAAATTTAAGCCGGGGGTGGCGTGATGGTTTGGATCGATTGACGATCATGGGGGGCGGGAAGTAGAATTTACTCAAAAGGGGGATATAAAAACATGGAACATCGAGATGGGGAGCGGACGTTAAAATCGGAAAAGGTGCAAATTGAGCGAAAGACGTTCTTTTTGGATTTGAAGGAGAATGACCGTGGGCGGTTTCTCCGCATCACGGAAGATGTGGGGGGGAGAAGGGATCGGATCATTATGCCGGCTAGCGGCATGGAAGATTTTGCCCGGGCCTTGGACGACTTGATTATTTTTGAGCAGGAAGAGTTGGGGGGTTGATCCCAAACCGCCCCTCGCTTCGAGGTTAGTTTCGCTCGAGCTTGGAGGGAGGCAGAGAAAGAAGTTCGATGGCTTTGCCGGCGGCTAGGTGAATCTGTTTGGGGGCCGCCGGGTCAGCGTAAATCTTTTTCAGCAAGGGGGCGGATTCCTTGTCCTGCAGCAGACCCAGGGCAATCAGAGCCACCATCCGAACTTCGGTGTCGGCATCATCGGTGGCGTTGCGAATGGCGGGCAGAACCCTTGGATCCTGGATGCGGGCGGCGGATTTCACCGCTTCGACACGTTCAATGCCCAG
>RGYX01000348.1 GCA_010031845.1 Verrucomicrobiota bacterium | reverse complement strand
CACCATGAACGAGTATCGCAAATACATCGAAAAAGACGCCGCCCTCGAGCGTCGCTTTCAGACCGTGCGCGTCGACGCCCCCTCGATTGACGAAGCCATTGCCATCCTCCGTGGCTTGCGGGGTAAGTACGAGGAACACCATCATGCCAAGATTTCCGACGAGGCCATCGCCTCTGCCGTCCGCCTCAGTGAACGCTACATCACCGGCCGATACCTTCCTGACAAAGCCATCGATGTTATGGACGAGGCCGGTTCCCGTTGCCGCATCGCGGCCAGCCTCCGTCCACCGGAATTCAAGTCTGCCGAGGCGGAGATTGAAACCATCCGGGTCGAAAAAGAAGCTGCGATCAAGGCCCAGGACTTTGAGCGGGCCGCCTCCCTGCGTGACCGGGAGAAGGAATCCTCGGCCAAGCTGGAAGCCGATCTCGCCGCCTGGCGCAAGAAGCGGGATGAAATCATCGTCGATGTCGGCGAGGAGGACGTCAAACACGTCATCTCCAAATGGACCGGCATTCCCCTCACCCGCATGGGCGAGGCCGACCTCTCCAAGCTCCTCACCATTGGTGATACCCTCCAGTCCCGCGTCATCGGCCAGCACGAGGCCGTCCAGGCTTTGGCCAAGGCCCTCCGACGCTCCCGGGCTGATCTCAAGGACCCCAAACGCCCGATCGGCTCCTTCATTTTCCTTGGCCCTACTGGCGTCGGAAAGACCCACCTCGCCAAGGCCCTGGCCGAGGAGGTCTTCGGCGAGAAGGATGCCCTCGTCCAACTCGACATGTCCGAATACATGGAGAAGTTTAACGTCTCCCGCCTGATCGGTTCCCCTCCCGGCTACGTGGGCTACGAGGAGGGTGGTCAACTCACCGAAAAAGTCCGTCGGCGCCCCTACTGCGTGGTGCTCTTCGACGAGATTGAGAAAGCCCACCCCGACGTCTGGAATGTTCTGCTTCAGATCCTCGAGGACGGCCAGGTCACCGACAGCTTGGCCCGCAAGGTCGATTTCCGGAACACCATCATCATCATGACCTCCAACGTTGGGGCAGAGCTGATCCGCAAAGGCAACGTCATGGGCTTCGGCACACCCGTGCAGGAGCAGGACTACGCCGCCATCAAGGAAAAGATCCTGGGG
>RGYX01000347.1 GCA_010031845.1 Verrucomicrobiota bacterium | reverse complement strand
CCGGGCCCGGTAGTTTTTGAAGTCCTCCTTGGCAAAGGCGCCACCGCCTTTTTTCGAGGCGGCCACCAGCTTGTCGGCGATCTCCCCCTCATAAAACGATTTGGGCCCTTTTTCTCCCATGGTCTCCATGGTTTTGGCCAAGTCGGAATTTTTCAGGATGGCGTTGTTGGAGGGAACCTTGCCTCCAGGATAGTAGATTCTGGCAGCCTCGGGATCTTTTGTCACAAGGTCGAACTTGTTGCCGAACTCCACGATCTGTTTGTTGGCCAGGGGAAAGCCGTCCCGGGCATACCCGATGGCCGGCTTGACCAGTTCGCGCCAGGAAAGTTTGCCCCACTTCCTGTGCATCAGTTCGAGTCCGGCGGCACATCCGGGAACCGCGACACTGTGCCAACCGCGGGAGCGATCCGCGGAGGGGAGGGCACGCATCGCTTCGACCGACATGCCGGCAGGGGCAGATTCGATAGCATCGATATACGAGATTTTTCCGTTGGAGGCGTCATAGTAGAGAACGACGAGTTTGCCGCCGAGCCCTGAGTTGAAGGGCTCGGTCACGCCAAGGGTGAGGGAGACAGCCACGGCGGCGTCGGCGGCCGTTCCACCGGCTTTCAGGATCCGGATGCCGGCTTCCGTCGACTGCGGGCTACCGGAAACCACCACCCCGCCGGAAGACTCGGCTTTTTGAGCGGAAAAAAGAGAGGGGCAGAGAAAAAAAACCATGAATCGTAAAATCAAGGTTGCACAATTTGGTCTCGGCCCGATCGGGCAGAGCAGTGTCCGTCTGTTGGCAGATCGGAAGAATTTTGAAATCGTCGCGGGTATCGACATCCAGCCCTCTCTGGCCGGCAAAATCTTGGGCGAGGCCTGCGGCCTGCCGGGTTTGAAGGCCAAGATTTACCCCTCCTTCGAGGAGATGTGGAAAAAGGTGAAACCGGACGTGGTCGTGCACACCGCCGGGTCGCGCGCGAAAATTTCCTTTGAGCAATGCAAGCCGATGCTCCTGAAGGGGCTGGCGGTGGTCTCCTCATGCGAGGAACTGCTTTTCCCGGCTCATCGGGCTCCCAGGGAGTCGGTGGCGATGGACAAACTTTGCCAAAAGAGCGGGGGAAGAATTTTGGGAACGGGTGTGAACCCAGGCTT
>RGYX01000346.1 GCA_010031845.1 Verrucomicrobiota bacterium | reverse complement strand
CAGAACCAACGCCTTAAAAGGGCGCTGCTCTACCTTTGAGCTACCTTCCCGCACGAGGCGTGAGAATCGAACTCACCCAGATGGTTTTGGAGACCTTCTCGCCAGCCTTGGGACATGGCCCCGCATATACAAGACTAACACAACTTACACAAAAGTCAAGTGTTTTTATTCATGTCGAAAGCATCGACATATCAAAAAAACGTGTCGAAATTTCTGAAAAAAATCGACAAATAATTTTTTTAAAAAAGCGAAAAAAACTTGACATAATAGTGAAATAGCGAATTGCTAAATAGTTAAATAGTAAATAGTAAGAATTGGGAATAGATTCTGGTATATAGGAATTATTTATCGGATTCTAGAGTAGAGGGGTTATTTTTATAAAGTGCTGATATTCAAGGAGTTACAACGGGCGGCGGGGCGCGCCGCCGTAAGTGGTTCGTATTCAACAACTTACATCAATTAGAATTTTGTCAAGCAAAAAAACGCGCGCTGGAAAAAAAATTCCAAACGCGCGTTTGATTTTTTTAGTCCTCCGTTTCGCTTATCCAAGACGGCGCACCGCCGTCGAGTTGCTGGTAGATGTGTGTGGGAGTTTTGGCGAACAGCATGAAGTTTTCGCGTGGTATAGAATTATATTCCGCAGTCGCAGCGTCAACTGCATCACGAACAAACTTGTCGCCATTCGGTTTCTTATGATGGCGAGGACGAGACTTATATTGTTCGCTAATCGGAGAGTCTTGCCATTTAGTGATTGTCTCCGCAGTCAACGCACGAATCATGTCCGCATCAGTAGAAAGGAAGTAAGCGAAGTTGTCACCGATTTCGTGCAAGTATGAGTCGCCCAATTCACCATGTTGCATTTCGCAATCTTGATTGGAACGCATGAAGCTCGCGTTTGCTGCTGCTGCGCCCCAGTTAAAAAACCTGTTGAATGTTTTTTCGATTTGTTCGCGTGTCCCTTTGAGTCCAACCGCGATTCCGTTGCCGTATGTGCTGATGATGATGTTTGCTTGTTCCATAAGTTTTAGAGTTTAGGCGTTGAGGGTTTCGAGGTCAAGCGAGTTTTCGAGGAAGTTCTCGAAGATGTCGAACTCCGAGTATTTGCCGCAAGCGGAGCAGCCGCCCACAATGCTCTCGTTG
>RGYX01000345.1 GCA_010031845.1 Verrucomicrobiota bacterium | reverse complement strand
CTAGAGGTTGCCAAGCGGGCTGAAAACAAGGGCAAGCTGATCGTCACCATTGGTTGCAGCACGGGGGAGCGCTATCTCACCACCGCTTTGGCGGAAGAAGCCCGCCGGATGGTCGGCGGATAAGGCATGGCCAAATCCAAAAAATTCCAAGCCCGCAAATTGCCGGTGCGTTCCACCCCAAGACCAGCCGCGCCTCTGGTCAACAGCCTGCCGCCCCAAATTCTCGAGGAGGCAGCCCAAGGCTGGCTGAAATCCTCGGGCACTTCCCTGCCCACGCCGGCTAAAAGGGGTGATCCGGCATCCCGGGAGTTGGTGGACTGCCTCGACGCCACGCTCAGAAGTCTGCGCGGCGAAATCTCCGAGCTGAGGGAACCTGAGGGAACGGGTCGCCCGCCTGGAAGGCCGAAGCGCTTAAAGCGAAAGCAAAACCCGAACGATACTTTCCCAGCGGCGCTCCTCGGCCGCCACCAGTTCCTCCCGGTCCGTTTCCGGAAGAGAGGACTCCCGCTCGATGGCCTCCACCCTTGCCTTGTGGTCTTTGAGGGCGTTCCGGTATTTGCGCTCCTGCTGGGGAGTCAGGTCGGCCATGGCATAGCTATCTTTAAACTGGATGACCACCGGACGGCTTTGATCCCGGTTTTCCCAGTCAAAATAACTGCCCAACGGCCGGGCCATCATATGCTGGGAAGGGTTTTTAATAAACAGATCGTAGGCCTGTTCCTGGGTTCCACTGGCCGCCGTCACCGGCAGACTGGCCAACCAGGTCAAGGAGGTGATTGGTAAAACCGCCAAATCCAAAGGCCGAACGATCCAGAAATCCGCGAAGGCGTACATGGTTTCGGGAGGGGTAAAGTAATCGCCCGGCGGAGCCGCCTTGGCGGAGAGCCCAAAAATTCCCGCCACCACAAGGATTCCCAGTTTCCGTTTCATCGCCAACTCCTTGCTACTCGCCGAGAGTGGGGCGTCAATGATCCGCCAAACCCGTCGGTGAACTCACTGGGGACAACCACGCCAAGCACTCCACATGGGCGGTGCGGGGAAAAAGATCAACCGGCTGAAACCATTCCGTCATCCAAAATCCGGCCAGCGCCAAAAGATCCCGCGCCAACGCCGGGGGATCGCAGGAGAGATACAGAATTC
>RGYX01000344.1 GCA_010031845.1 Verrucomicrobiota bacterium | reverse complement strand
CACCGGCGATCAACCCGGACCCGCCCAAGCCGTCGCCTCCCAGCTCGGCATCACCCGGGTGCAGGCCGGAGTGAAACCGGACGGCAAAGCCGCCCGCGTCTCGGCCCTGATTGGAACGGTTCCCGGACTGGTGGCCATGGCCGGCGATGGCACCAACGACACGCCCGCTTTGGCCTCCGCTGATCTTGGCATCTCTCTTGGCAGCGGAACCGATGCCGCCAAGGAAGCGTCCGCGGTCGTGGTGTTGAAAGGCGATATTGCCGGGGTGGCCCGCGCTTTTCTCATGGGCCGAGCCACCGTCCGGGTCATCCGCCAGAATCTTTTCCTGGCCTTCGCCTACAACGCCTTGGCGCTTCCCGCCGCTGCCGGCCTCTTCATCTCCTCGACCGGTTGGGCTCTCTCTCCCACCTGGGCTGCTGGCTCTATGGGCCTTTCGTCCTTGTTTCTTACCTTGAATGCCCTTCGGCTACTTAAATTCAGCCCAAAAAACTGATCCTAACTTCAACTTAATCTGGCCCCTTTCCACTCATGTACGAAGCGCGTTGGTCCTCACCGCCAACGCCCTCCGGCTAATGGCCCGCTACACGGCCGGCTTGCAAAGCCGGCCCTACCTAAATTTCAGCTCCAAAACTTAATTGCTTAGGTGGGGCGGCCTCGATGAGGCCGCCTGTTCTGTTGATTAAAATTTTTTGAACTATCAAATCAGGCGCGCTCATCGAGCGCGCCCTACCTAAACCATAAGTACCCCCCCGCCTGGGCCCTCCCACCTAGCAAAAAACCTTGAGGCTCACGTCCCCAAGGCTTTTCTGAATCTTAAAACTTAAACTAAGCCCGCCGTCTCCCCATCACCGCCAATGCGGCCAATCCCGCCACCAGCAGCATCCCGCTCGACGGTTCGGGCACTCCGGCGGCGCTCACCAACCGGACATTGTCGATATCTACTTCAGCCTGCGGGTTGCCGGGGTTGTCGATTTCCAGAAAACGGATCATCAAAGATTGGCCCACCAACCCGGTGTTCGCGGCATTATTGATGACGGAGGCCGTGTAGGTGGAGGAATAGTCCAAGAAGGTTCCCCTCGATCCAGCCGGTTCCGGAGCCACATCCCGGCTGGTCAGAAGGGTGCTGCCGGCAAACAACTG
>RGYX01000343.1 GCA_010031845.1 Verrucomicrobiota bacterium | reverse complement strand
TTTGCCGTGGGGGAATATCTTCCCGAGATCCGGCTCTTGCCGAGGGAGAAAAAACGTCAGGTACTTGATTTCACGCGAAATGCCAACCAGCTTTTAGCGGCTTTGGAGGTAAAGGATTATGATCGAGGAGCCCAACTGGTGAAATCCTTGAACGCTATGGCGAAGGATTTTGATGATTCAAAGCCGCTGGCCGCCATTGAGACCGCCCGCACCGTCAGCGCCATGCATTTGGCCAAAGCCAAGACGGCGGCAGCTTCCGGGGACCGTGCCACCTTGGAGGCGGAATTGCGTGCGGCCACGGAAATTTGGCCGAGAAATCCGGCCCTTGCCGAAGTATCCAGCGCTATTTTTACCCAGACCGATCTCCAGCAACAGGCACTCAGTGATTTTGACCATCTCTATGCCCAAAAGAATCTTCGGCAGATATTTGATGATAAAGTCCGATTTATTGCGGCTACCGCGATGTACCCTGAGCGGCAGGAGAAATTAAAGGGAGTACTGGACAGGGTACAGAGTGCCGAGGCCGCCCTCATGCGTGCCTCCGAATTAGCCAAACGTGGTGATCCTGCAGGGGCCTGGGAAAGCGTGGAGCACGGCTTTTCCGATTATCCGGATGACCCAAAGCTGAATCAGGTTCGCGCAGACCTGACAACCCAGGCCGCAGGATTCGTCAAAAGCATCCGAACTGCCCAGGATATGGAAAAGAAACGCCAGTTGGGATCAAGTCTGGCTTGGTACCTTCGTGCCCAGCAGGAGTATCGGATGGTGTAAATCGTATTTCCGACCTGATCCTCAAGGAGCTGTAAAACTAAGACCGGCTTCGTTTCTACCGCCACATAGATTCCAGATCTTATACGGCCCAAGACAACGCAAATCACGCGGTCTCTGAACGATGATTCCTCGTATGTTAGGGTGATATTCCGAGCCGATGGACAATCCTCCTCCCTCTTCACGGCCAAACCAGCCCCCGTTCCCTAATTCTCAATCAATTTTGTTCCAATGAAAAAATAAGGCCCTTGGTTCACCGACCCCAAAGGGCCGGGCATCGCAGAGACATTTTATGTGGGGCTTCTCACACATAAGTTCCACCTTTTTACTAAACACTTGGCAATGCTTCACTTTTGTTCATGAAAAAATCCTAAAAAATAGGTTGATTAATTCTTTTTACTA
>RGYX01000342.1 GCA_010031845.1 Verrucomicrobiota bacterium | reverse complement strand
TGTTTGCCTTCCTTCTTCAGTTCAAAATCCTCAATGAAGCCCTCTTTTTTGAGAATCGACAGCACGTCGCCACGCATCCGGGAATGCTTGGCCTTGATTTTCTTGAGACCCGCCGTGGAGGCGTTACGCAATTGGGTCAAAAAGTCAGCTAAGGGGTCGGTTACCATAAATCCTTTACCAGCTGGCCTTCGTTACGCCGGGAATCTCGCCACGCAGCGCCATCTCCCGGAATTGGATACGACTAACCCCAAAGCGACGGATATAGGAACGCCGACGCCCCGAGATCGAGCACCGGTTGTATTTCCGGGTCGAAAACTTTGGTTTTTTCTTCTGCTTAAGCCGCCAACACTTCTTGGCCATGGTTTTTCTCCTTGTCGCCTGTCTTGGCGGGTTGATCCGGGGAATGGGAGCGCGCAATAAAAGGCATTCCCATCTGCAAAAGCATCTCACGGGTCTCTTCCCGGTTGCGACCACTGGTCACAAACGTCACGTCAAAACCCAGATTCCTCTTCACCTTATCCAGTTCGATCTCCGGGAAGATCGAATGATCCTTCACGCCGAGGGTGTAGGCGCCACGACCGTCAAACCCACGGTTGGGGATGCCACGAAAGTCACGAATCCTGGGTAACGCCGCCCGAATGAAGCGGAGCATGAAATCGTACATCATCTTCCCGCGGAGGGTGACCTTGCAGCCGATCTCCTGATTCAAGCGCAAGTTGAAGTTTGAGATGCTTTTTTTGGATCTGGTTTTGATCGGTTTCTGCCCCGCAATGAGGGTCAAGTCGTGGACGGCATCTTCCAGTGCGTTTTTCACGTCGCCGGAGGAACCCACCGAGCAATTCAGCACGATTTTCTCCAACTTCGGCACTTGATGGACGTTGGTGTAGCTCCGCGCCTTGATCATGGCGGGAACCACTGTCTTTTTGTAATGAACTTTAAGGTCGTTTTCCATGGCTTATTTCTTGGCCTTGGCAGGCTTTTTCTTGTCCTTGGCTTTTCCGGCAGCTGGGCGGTTTAACAGTTTCACATTGGAGATGTGAATGGAACCTTCCCGCTCGACAACCCCCCCCTTGGGGTTGTCCTGGGTGGGGCGCACGTGACGCTTGATCATATTCACCCCCTCGATCAGGACCCGGAGGGATTCAGTCTTCACCTCAAGGATTTTCCCCT
>RGYX01000341.1 GCA_010031845.1 Verrucomicrobiota bacterium | reverse complement strand
CCGGAATATCGAGCGCCACCTTGCGGGCCCTCTCCTCTTCCGGTTGGCTGCTGACTAAAGGCTCGCCCACAGGTTCGCCAAGGTGCAACAGCTTGATTTTTCGGTAGGCACTGAAGCCGGTCCCGGCAGGAATCAAGTGACCCATGATCACGTTTTCCTTGAAACCGAGGAGCTTGTCGACCTTACCTAAAGTTGCGGCATCGGTCAGAATCCGGGTGGTGTCTTGGAAGGACGCCGCCGAGATAAAGCTCTCCGTCTCCAAGGAAGCCTTGGTGATACCGAGCAACACGGGGGTCGCCTCGGCCGGTTTTCCACCTTTGGCCTCGATGTCACGGTTCGCCTCCTCAAAGGTCGTCCGATCCACCTGCTCGCCCCAGAGAAGCTGGGTGTCGCCGGGTTCGGTGATCTTCACCTTGCGGAGCATTTGTCGAACGATGATCTCGATGTGCTTGTCATTGATCTCCACGCCCTGCAGGCGGTACACCTCCTGCACTTCGTTGACCAGGTACTCCTGCAATTCCTGCGGTCCGCAAACCTCGAGAATTTCATGGGGCACGACCGGACCTTCCGTCAACTGTTGTCCCTTCTTCACCGTGTCACCCTTGTAGACGATCAAATGCTTAGAAAGTGGGATGAGGTGTTCCTCTTCCGCACCGGTTTCCGCATCCTTGATGACCAGCTTCTTCTTGCCGCGCAGGTTCCCCTGTAGATCCACCACACCGTCGATCTTGGCAATTTCTGCCGCGTCCTTCGGACGACGGGCCTCAAAGAGTTCGGCCACCCGTGGCAATCCGCCAGTGATGTCCTTGGTCTTGGTGACTTTTCGGGGGGTCTTGGCCAGGCGCTGTCCGGCCTGCACCTTCTCCCCGTCCTTCACCTCGATATGGGCTCCGGCGGGAATACTGTAAGCGGCCACAACCGCGCCCGCCTGATCGACGATGGCGATTTGCGGATGCAGATCCTCTTTGTGCTCGATGATCACGGTGCCGACCGACTTGGTGGTCTCGTCGACTTCCTTCTTCATCGTCACGCCTTCAAGGATGTCCTTGAACTCCACCCGACCCGCCTTTTCAGTCAGAATCGAGATATTGTAAGGGTCCCATTGGACGAAGCTTTGGCCTTTCTTGACCTTGCCACCTTCGGGCACCGAGATCATGGATCCAATCACCA
>RGYX01000035.1 GCA_010031845.1 Verrucomicrobiota bacterium | reverse complement strand
GTGTAGGGGTGCTTGGGGGACCGAAGCACTTCCTTCACCGACCCCTGTTCCACGAGTTTTCCGTCGAGCATGACCAGAACCCGGTCGGCAAAGTTGGCCACGATGCCGAAGTTGTGGGTGATGAGCAGAACGGACATACCGAGCTTTTTTCGCAGGTCACGGAGAAGATCCAGAATCTGGGCCTGAATGGTGACGTCCAAGGCGGTGGTGGGCTCGTCGGCCACCAAGAGCTTGGGTTGGCAGGCCAAGGCCATGGCAATCATGGCGCGTTGCTGCATGCCCCCGGAGAGTTGGTGGGGGTAATCGCGCGAGCGGAGTTCCGGATCCCGGATTCCAACCAGTCCGAGCAATCGGGCAACTTCCGCGTTCGCATCCGCGATGGCGGGTTGGTGGAGACGAAGCGCCTCGGAAATCTGGAACCCAATGGAGAAAACAGGATTCAGGGAGGTGGAGGGCTCCTGGAAGATGTAGGCGAGTTTTCCGCCCCGAGCCCGACGCAAGTCGGCATCCGAGCAGGTCAGGAGATCCGTGCCGTCCTGCCATCCAACCTGACCGGATAACCGTTAACCGGGTCAGGGCAAGGGCGGCGGTGGTTTTTCCGGAACCGCTTTCCCCGACCACGGCGACGGTTTCGCCCGGGGCGATGGAAAAGGAGAGGTCGTTGACGGCGGTGACGGGCTTGGAGCCGGAGGCGAACTGAACCGTGAGGTTTTGGACCTTAAGAAGGGGAGAGGTTTTCATTTTCCTGGCAGGCGGAAGCGGGGGTCGACCGCATCGCGCAAGGCATCGCCGAAGAGGTTGAAGGCGATCACGGTAACGATGATGGCGGCTCCGGGGGTCAGGAGCCACCAGAAGTTCAGCATGAAGATTTTAATATCCTGCGCCTGACCCAGCATCAAACCCCAAGAGGAGGAGGGCTCCTGAATCCCCAAGCCCAGGAAGCTAAGGGCGGCCTCGCCCAAAATGTAGCCGGGGACGCTCAGCGTGGCTGCGACGATCAGATAGCTGAAGGTGTTGGGGAGAAGGTGACGGAAGAGAATGGTCCAAGGTCGCTGGCCGATGATGTTGGCGGCCAGAATGAAGGGGCGTTCCCGCAGGGAAAGGACCAGACCCCGAACCACACGGGCCGTGCCGGCCCAACCGAGGGCCGAGAGAATCACGACGATCATTAGAAAGGTGGCATCAGAAGGGAGGCGGGAAGAGAGGGCGGCCCGAAGGGCCAGCAAAAGGTAGAGGCCGGGAACGGCCATCAGGAATTCGGTCAGCCGCATGGCGAGGGAGTCGGCCCAACCGCCGAGATATCCGGCCAGTCCGCCGATGGTCAGGCCCAAAATACTGGTAAGGGCGACTCCCACGAGACCGATGCCCAGCGAGATCCCTGAGCCGTAAAGAAGCCGGGTGAAGACATCACGACCGGTGGCATCGCTGCCCAAGAGATAGATATAGGCCGGAGGTGGAACGCTGAAAAGATGACGATCGGAAGCAATGAGGCCGAAAAGTTTGTAAGGAGCCCCCTGGGAGAACCAGGTGAGTGGGGCGGCTTGGCCGGGCAGGGGCTCGTAGGTGGCGGTGGATGGATCGACCAGTTTATAGAGACGGACGCACAGCCGACCGTTCTGCCAGACCAAGGCGGTGGGAGGGTGGTAGGTTCGTTGGAGATTCTGGGCGGAAGGAATGGCAGGAGAAAGGAAGGGGGCAAAGAGCGCCATGCCGTAAAGGAGAAGAAGGAGACAGGCCGAAATCGATCCGGCCGGACGACGCAGGAGATTGCTGAGGAGATCAGCGGCCATAACGAACCCTGGGATCGGACCACGCGAGGGCTAGGTCGGAGATGAGATTTCCAACAATCAGAAGCGTGCAACCGACAACCACGGAACCAAGAACCACGAACTGGTCCTCACGGATAAAGGCCTCGTAAACGAGGCGGCCGAGACCGGGATAGTTCATGACATTTTCCACCAGCAAAGAGCCGCTCAACAAACCGGCAAACGCATAGCCAATGGTGCTGAGGAGGGGATTGAGAGCGTTGCGGAGCACGTGACGAAAGAGCACGACCCGCTCCGTCAACCCCTTGGCGCGGGCGGCGGTGACGTATTCGGCCCGGAGGACATCCAGCACATTGGCACGGAGTACCCGGAGCATCCCGGCGACGCCTCCCAAGCCGAGGACCAAGGTGGGAAGAATGAGGTGATGGGCGATGTCGAGAATCTGGTAGGGAGGGGACAGGAAGTCGTGATCCAGGGAGGTGAGTCCGCCGATGGGAAACCAACCGGTGCGCGCGGCCATCCAGACGGCGAGCAGAGCGAGGAAAAATTCCGGTATGGCCAAGGCAAAGTAAGCGGCGCCGGAAGTGAGCCGGTCGATCCAACCCCCGGGACGAGCGGCGGCCAGAACCGCCAACGGAATGGCCAGAGCCCAGGCAAGAAGAAGGGAGGTAAGGGAGAGAAGAATGGTGGCGGGGGCCCGTTGGGCGATGAGCTGGCCGACCGGCACCTTGTAGGTCCAGGAATAACCGAAATCGAGGCGGAGGACATTGCCAAGCCAGCGCAAATACTGCTCGTACCACGGACGATCCAGGCCAAAGGATTTTTGCAGTTCGGCAATCAGGGTGGGATTGATGTCCCGCTGGGCTTTGACGGGAGTGAGAAAGTCCCCCGGAGCCAGACTCATCAGGGCAAAGACAAGCAGGGTCACGGCCAGAAGCATGGGAATGAGGGCCGCCAGGCGGCGAAAGATAAAGGTGGTCATGGGGTGAGCATGGGCGTCCAGAGTTCGTCCAGATTCCAGACGAGGGAACCCAAAGGGGGAATTTTGATATTTTTCCAGCGATCCTTTAGACCGACATAGGCATTGGCGGTGACGAGATAAATATAAGGGGTTTCATCGCTCATGATCTTCTGCACCTCGTCGAAATATTTCCGTCGGGTCGAATAGTCGAGCGTGCGCAGCTGGAGGGACATCAGTTCGTCGATGCGGGCCTCCCAGGGAGTGGCTGGGGTTTTTTGATTGGGATACCACTGGTGGAGCCGGCCTTTGGAGGAAAACACGGAGATACCGCCGGCCGGGTCGCCGCCGCCCGTGAGGCCAAGCATGCCGGCCTCGTAATCGTAGGAGTCCTGAATTTTTCCGACAAAGGTTCCAAAATCGAGGAAGGAGAGGTTCACGGTGATGCCCAGATCGCGCATGTTTTCCTTGAAGGCGGTGGCCATGTTCCCCCGCAACTGATTTTCCTGGTTGGTGTTGAGGGTGAACTCCACGAGGTTGCCCGCACGGTCACGGAGTTTTTGGTCGGATCCCCATTGGAAGCCGGCCTCCTTGAGCAAGGCGCGGGCGCGGGCGGGATCGTAGGGGTAGCGGGTCACGTTGGGGTTATACCATTTTTTGTTGGCGGGGGTTTCCGGTCCCCAGAGGGGTTGGCCGCGTCCGAAGAGGACGCCCCGCACGAGACCTTCGCGGTCGATGCCGTGGGAGACGGCCTGACGAAAACGCCGGTCGGTGAACCAAACCAATTTATGGGGAGCCACGAACGGTTTGCCGGAGGCATCTTTGCCCGGGTTTTGATTGAACCAGACAAACCCGGTGTTGGGGGACGGTCCGCGGTTATGGACGGTGAAGCCGTAGCGAGAGGAGTAGCGGTCGATCCAGGCCACATTGTCTGGGGATAGTCCCTCGGCATCCGTCTGGCCGGTGGCAAAGGCGAGGGTGCTGGCATTGGCATCCTTGACGAGTTTGGTGACGAGAAAATCGACATAGGGCAGGCGGACTCCCTTGGCATCGGCCCGCCAGTAGTGGGGGTTGGCTTCAAAGACGATGCGTTCGGCCGGCTGGTAGGAGCGAAGGCGAAAGGCCCCGGTACCGACCAGGCGGCGGGGTTCTTTTTGGGCCACGCTGACGTTCCAGGCCTTGAGCAGGGTGCCGTCGCGGAAAGCGGGTTCGAGTTCGTGTTTGGGCAGGATGCCCACCCCGCCGACATACTCGAGAAACGGGGCGAAGATTTCCGGGCTGGTCAGACGGACGGTGAGGTCGTCAATTTTCTCCACTTGGAATTTCTTTCCATCCACGGAGAGATCGAAGGCGGAGCGGTTGGGGAAGCGGGGGTCGTAGATCGCCTGAAACGTGAAGACAACATCATCGGCGGAGAAGGGGTGTCCGTCCGACCAGCGCACTCCCGGACGCAGATGAAAGGTGAAGGTTTTGTGGTCAGGGGCGATATCCCAGCGGAGGGCAAGGCCGGGTTCCACTTCCTGGGTGACGGCGTTGTTGCGGACGAGGGAATCCAGGAAGAGGCTGATGAATCCGCCGGAGGTTGCGTCCTCCGAGACCAGCGGGTTGAAGGTGGAGGGTTCCCCCGGGGTGGAATCGATGAAGACCCCCCCGCGATGTCCCGGTTCCACCCGGGCGGTGTCGATGCCCTCGGGGAGCGGGGGATTCTGCCGGGCGGTCGAATTTTTCGGGGCACAGGAGACAACCATCCCGGCGAAAAAAGACATAAAAAGGAGGGAGGGGAATGACCGCGGCATGAAGCGAGGAGTTTAAGAGTTTGGGGGTTGAACCCAAACCATTTTCCGCCGGATTTTGGCAGCGGACCTTTCAAGCGGTTCTCACCCCTTCCGCCTCGAGGTGGGCGAAGAGGGTGTCCCTTCTTTGACGGGCCTCGTGCCGGTTCCGGGTTTCCAGCGAGACCCGGACCCGTCGCTTGGTGTAGTCGGGTTGGTGGATGGTGTAGTGCACCCACCATGTTCCGTGGTTGTTCCAGAGGTGGTGGTCCGGGTTGGTCGAATCAACCTTGATGCTGAGGAAGGCCAAGGGGGCCTCGAGGGTTGCGTTGCTCATTGATGCGTCTCCTTTTTTGACGCATCCCGATGCGGGCATAAAAAAACCGCCAACACATTCCTGTGCGGGCGGTCAGCCTGCGGAGAACTTTGTTCGAGTCAGGTTCTGCCTGCCTCGCACATCGGAAAAAGACCTCGGGTCTTTTTCCAGCCACCGTGGGTTTCTCCAGCCCCGGTTGGCGGACCCCCCTCTTGCGAAGGAGATTCTCGGAATGCTGGGAATAAAATAATCCGCCCCTGAGCGGCGGTCAAGGCCAAGAGGCCTTTATGACACACGCAATCGAGTCGTTAGGCCGAGGGCTTTTTGGCGGACTCGAGCTCCTTCAGGTATTTGTCGGGATTCTTGTTGAACGATTTGATGCAACCCTTGCAGCAGAAGCGGACCAACTTCCCTTCGTAGAGACAGTCGATGGTCTCTCCCATGCCGCCGAGTTTGTCTCCGGAGACCAGGCAAGTGGTGAGGGGATACGTTTTGGCCTGTTCCGCTGCTTGGGTTTTTTCCTCCGGGGTTTTAGCGATCTGGGCTTTGGGGGTTTGAGGCACATCCGCGGCCTGCAGAGGCAGGGCAAAGGTGGCTGCAAGGGCCAAGAGAACGGAAAGGATGGGTTTCATACCCCAAGCTTGGTGCAGTTCCGGCAACACGCAAGCCACTCCCCCAAGAGGGAGAGATGCGGGGTTCCTTAATAGCGGCGGGGACAACCCTTATCCCCGTAGGGGGACATCTTTTTGCCGCCTCGTTCCAGTGGGATGGAGTTGCCCGAGGAGCATTTGGATTTTTTTTCCGAACAGCAGGCGTCCTCGGTTTTGCAGCATTCGGAGCAGATTTTGTTGCAGTTCGGCGTGGGGCAACACGGGGCGTTGGTGGGGCAGCATTGGCTGCAGGGTTTGGAGCAGGATTCCGCCTGTCCGTGGGTGGAGAGGCCGAGTTGAAGGAGGAGGGTGATGGCTACGAGACGGAGGAATTTCATGCGGGTAACCTACCCTCCGGCTATCTCGGGTCAACGTCCCGGTGGGGTTTGGGCCTCGAGAGATTTTGCCCGGGCGAGGGCTTTTTCGGCGTCCTCCGGGCGGTGAAGTTCGGCGTAGAGGGCGGCAAGAAGATTCCAAGTTGCGCGGTTGTTGGGGTCCAGCATGGAGGCTTTTTCCGCAAAGCGAATGGCATCTGCGAACTGGTTGTTACCGGTGTTGGCGGTGGCCAAGTTGAGCCAGGCTCGGGAATCACCCGGGGCCAGCCGGGTGGCTTTTTCCGCAGCCATGGCGGCCGTGGCAAAATCCCTCGAGGCATTGGAGCAGGCCGCCAGCTGGATCCAGCTGCGGGGATCGTCCGGGCCCTTGGTGGTGGCCATCCCCGCGGCCTCTTTTGCCTCCTCCAAGCGACCGGTGGCCAGACGGGAGGCCGCCAACAGCGACCAGGCCCGGGCGGAATCAGGATTCAGGCGGGTGGCCTCCTCCGCGGGGCGACGGGATCGCTCGTATTGGCCCATCGATTGGAGAAGTTCACTTAGGCCCTCGGCGGTGCCGGTGTCATCCGGTTCCAACCGATAGGCTTCCTCCAGAAAAGCGACCGCCTCCTCTTTTCGTCCCATGCTGAGCAGCAAGGCGCAGAGGAAACGGCGCGGCTCGGCACTTGCGGGACCATAGGCGGCGGCCAGGCGACCATCGGCTTCGGCATCGGAGGGATGGCCCCAGGCGACCCGGACCATGGCCCGACGGAGATAAAGACCGGAGTCGTTCGGATGACGGTCGATGGCGGCCGAGATTGCCTTTTCCGCTTGGCCATAATCCTGGTTGAGGACGGTTTGCTCGGCGGCGGCGACGGCGGGGTCAAAAGACGGGTTTTTATCGGTCCAATCCGGCAGGGATCTAACATCGACAAAACCGGGCGATTGCAGAGAGAGATCCTGCAGGTGAAGCAAGGCGGAGAGAGGCGTCGCCTCGGAACGTGCCGGGGCCCCGACTCCGCGCACGGCCATCGATCCACGGGAGGCGATGCCGACGATTCGGCCTTGGGCGTTGAGGACGGGAGAACCGGATTGGCCCGGAACCATCGGAGCAGAGGTGAGCATGGGATGGTCGTTGCCCGTGGACAGAGCGCGCACCACGCCGCGGGAGGTAAGAGGAAGGTCGATGGCCAGGGGAAAACCGATGACGGTGAGGGGGTCGCCTTCCTTGGGGTCCGCTTCGGCAAAACGGAGGAACATCTGCTCCTCGGCGTTGCCCTGGAGCAGGATGGCGTCCGCGGAAAAATCCCCTGGGCAGACTTTTTTTATGGCGAAGGATTTGCCCAAGGCATTGCGAACCGAGAGGCTTCGTTTTCCGGCCACCACGTGGGCGGCGGTGAGCACCACGCCGTCGGCCGTGATCCAGCAACCCGACCCGATGACGTGGTTTTGCTCGTCGAGAATCTGAACCAAGGCCCGGGAGATATGAGGGGGAGGGGGCGCGGTCGACATCCGGTCGGGACGCAGCATACTTCCCAACGAGCCGAGAAGATGGTCCCCCAACTCGCCGGCCCGCTCGAGGGCGGTTTTGGCGGCGGCGATTTTGTTTTGATGCAGCAGGCTGCGTCCGAGAATCCGCTGAACCGACGGATCCTGCGGAGCGATTTCCAGGGCCGAGAGGGCGGCCTGCTCGGCCTCGGCATAGCGTCCGGAAAAATCGAGGGCGCGGGCCTTGAGGATGCGAGCCTCGGGATTGTCCTTGTTCCACCAGAGAGCCTGACTCGCGGCCATGACGGCTTTTTTTCCTCCCTCGCGCGGGGGCCAGAGTTTGATTTCATCTTCGTCCCCGGCCAGAGCAGGAACGAGAAGCGCCAGCCCAAGCAGGGCGGCCCATCCGTGAATCCGGGTCATGCGAAGAATCAGAGCAAGGAAGGTTGCGAGGCGGGGACCTTTAGGCCCAGCACTTCGTAAGCCCGGGGGAGGGCCACCCGTCCCTGCTGCGTGCGTTGCAGGTAGCCTTCAAGAATCAGATAAGGCTCGTGTACCTCTTCCAGAGTGCCGGGTTCTTCCCCGACGGCGGCGGCCAGTGAGTGCAGACCGGCCGGCCCGCCCTTGAACTTCCCGGTCAGGGCCTGCAGGAGGCGTTTATCCATTTCATCCAGTCCGTTTTTATCAATCTCCAGCATCTCCAAAGCGGTGACGGCCGAGGAGGCGGTGGCCACGCTACGCCGGGCGATTTCCGGAGCAGCGGATTCCTCAAGTTTCACTTCCAACAAGCCGGCGGAGCGGCGAACGATGGAGGTGAGGTCCTCGGCTGAGTAGTAGTCGAGCCGATGGCTCACCCCGAAACGGGAGCGAAGCGGGGCGCTGAGCAACCCGGCCCGGGTGGTGGCGCCGATGAGGGTGAAGCGGGGGAGGTTGAGACGGACGGAACGGGCGGCCGGACCCTGATCAATGACAATATCGATCCGGAAATCTTCCACCGCAGGATAGAGATATTCCTCGATGACCTTCGACAGACGGTGAATTT
>RGYX01000340.1 GCA_010031845.1 Verrucomicrobiota bacterium | reverse complement strand
AAATATTCCATCCCCATGGGGCTCTGCAATCTGACGGGAGCGTTTATCGGTAGTCATTTGGCGATCCGAAAGGGGAACCGGTTTATCCGGGGGCTGTTCTTGTTGATCCTCATCGGGCTGATCGGACGTCTGCTGTGGGATTATATTCGGTAAACAAGGGAGAACTCACGGCAGCGACCTGTTGACAGCTTTGGTTTTAGAGATTCAAAACTGGTAGGGACGGCTATCCCTAGGCATCCATGCGGATGATGCAATGATCCGTGTTCAACCATCAACATGGACGGATAAGGGTATCCGTCCCTACCTGTTCACGATGGACGATTTAAATTCGGTAGGGACCGTTACCCTTAACGGTCCATGCATTAGGTTCAACGATTGCATGATCTTCCATCAACATGGACGGGTAGGGAGGCCTATCCCTACCAAATCGTGGAAAATCCTGATACCCTAATGTTATGAAACAACGTTCTCCCTGGTGGGTTTTGGCGGGGTTGGGTGGGGGAATTGTGGCGGGATTGGCCCTCAGGGCATGGCTGCCGACCGCCGGGCCGTTTCTGCAGGCCTGGATCGAGCCCTGGGGTGACTTGTTCCTGCGGATTCTTTTCCTACTGGTCATTCCGGTCCTACTGACAGCTTTACCCTTGGGGGTGGCCTCGGCGGGGAGTCTTTTTCACCTCGGCAGGACGGCTCTGATCTCGTTGGCCATGACCCTGTTGCTCAGCTCACTCAGCGTGGTCGTGGCCTTGGGGTTGGTGAATGTATGGAAGCCCGGCAAGGCCCCGGTCATGCAGGTGCCTCCACCCCAGGAGTTGACCCTGGGGAAGGGGGCTGGTCCTTTGGCTGAAGTTGTCTCCCTGATTCCTGACGACCCGTTTGGCCTACTGGCCGGGTGGTTCGGTTTTTCGTCCTCGGCGAAGATGATGTTGGTTCTTTTGGGGGTGGCCGTCGGGTGGGGGGTGCTCCTGATGCTTTGCCCAAAAAAAATCTCGGGACCGCTGCAGGGTGGATCGGAGCGGGTGTTTGTTCTGTGTACGAAAATTATCGATGGGTTGATTGCCTGGGCTCCTTGGGCGGTTTTTTGCCTGACCTGCATGTCCTTTTTCCGGACGGGACCGGGGTTGCTCAGTTATCTGGCGGTTTTTGTGGTGGCGGTTTTGCTGGCCTTGGGCCT
>RGYX01000339.1 GCA_010031845.1 Verrucomicrobiota bacterium | reverse complement strand
GCCAGAGTCACCGCCGTGGCATCGCTGATCTGGTTGGCCTGCCCCAACAGCAGCGTTCCCCCATGCAGGGCAATCGTGCTGCCCGAGATCGCCACTAAGGAAGCCGAGCTCTTCTGCAGTTTCAGGGTCCCCGCGTGGACCGCGGAGGCCCCGGTGAAATCATTCGGATCTCCCCCCGACAAAAGCAACATTCCCAATCCTGTCTTGGTCACCCCGCCGGTTCCCGTGATCTTGCCTGAGATGGTGTTGGTGTTTCCACTCGCCACATCAAAGGTCGCGTTGTTCACCGTGGTCTGCCCCGTGAGGGAGGTTCCGTTGGCCGTGAATGCCACGTTGTACACGCTCATGAGATTGCTGAAGGCATTGCTGAAGGCACCCCCTGTAGAAAACTTCACCGTGGAATTGCCGTCACTCTGAAACAAGCTGCCGCTCCCCAAGGCCGTGCTGCTGGCGATCTCCGTGGTCCCCGTGCCCCCCACACTCACCGTTCCGGTGAATCCCGCGGAACTTCCCGCCAAGACGGTGGTGCCGCTGCCGGCGGTGGCAAGGGTGCCCGACCCCGTCAATCCCCCCGACAGGCTGAGTGCCTGGCTCTCCGCCACGCTCACCGTCCTCGATCCCCCACTCCCGGTGGTCAGGGTCGATTCGATCGATCCCGAACCGCTGACCGTGGCCCCCTCCCCGGGATCAAACGTTCCGCTGGTCGGAGCTGAACCCAGTACCTGCAGGCTCCAGCTGTTCAGCTTTGCCTGGTTCCCCGCCTGCACATCCGCCACCAGCAAACTCCACACGCTGCTGCTCAGCCAATTCCCGTTCAGCGCCGATAATCCCGCAGTGATCTGGTTCGTGTCGTAAGCCAACCTTGTCCCGTAGGGATCCACTCCCAACCGCCCATCCGCCGCATAGGTTCCCGTTCCGGAAGTCAGATTATAAATGTTGGTGGCCGCCGAATCATCCAGGGTCACGTTGAGGGACTGCAACGAACTCCCGAAGGCATTGGTGTTCGAAACTCCCTCGCGGTTCAACAGCACCGCCACCCGACTTCCCTCGCTGGCCGTCCCAAAGGTAAGCGTCGCGTAGATCTGCCCCAACCGCATCGTCATGCCCGCCGCCGAGGAAAGATTTAAACCGACATTCACGTCAGTGATCGTGGCCAACCCGGCGTGATCCG
>RGYX01000338.1 GCA_010031845.1 Verrucomicrobiota bacterium | reverse complement strand
TGGGCGGATTCCCCTGACTGCATGACCACCGGGGTGGCCAGATCGGCCAAGAGGCCTAGGGAGAAGCCGACGGCCAGAATCGAGCCACGTCGGAAAAGGATGCCGGCCATCAGGATGGGGGGGACGAGGAGGGAAAGGGTGATGGGAAAATGATTCGACATCACATGGATGTGTTCCGGGGTGAAAAAGGAGGGGGTCATGGTCCTAGCATGAAGGGTGAAGGGATTCTTTCCAACTGAATCCTCAGCGCTTAAAAAGGGATGATGGATTGGAGTATTCGACCCAGAGCCCATCTTTGCGCAGGAACAGGGCGAGAATTTAGCGATGGGGAGGTGGTGTTTACTGTTTTGGTGGCGGTGGATGGGGGGATGGAGCGAAAGGACTTTGCGGAGGAGACTTGGTCCAAAGAGGAGGCCCGGCCTACGTATTTTTGTTTTTGGAAAGGGAAATTCCGGGCGGTTCCTCCGGAGCCGGAGAAGGAACCCCCGGCGGCCCGTGCGGAAGCGGAATTAAGGCGAAGGTTGGCCCAACCGGTCAAAACCGAGAGTCCCGAGGCGAGGGTCATTTTTCTTTTCGCCCTGCTGCTGGAGCGGCGGAAAGTATTGATCGTCCGGGAGAGAACCACGGGCCCTGACGGACGGGTGACGGTGTATGAGCACAAAACCACCGGGGAGGTGATCTTGGTTCCGGAGCCGGAGGTCAAGTTGAGCGAGGTGGATCAGCTTCGGTCCGAGGTGGAGGCCTTGGCGGCGACCTGGGGGGCGTGATTTTCGTCATGAGATTGTTACTTTCGGCCCCTTGCCGAACGGAGAAACGGGGCGGATAAGATGGAGGCGATGCGCGAGCGTATTCTGGTGGTGGAGGATGAAGCCGATGTCAGGGAGCTCATCCGGCTGCAGTTGCGGGCCGCTGGTTTTGATGTGATGGAGGCCTGCAACGGGGCCGAGGGGCTGGCGATGGCCAAGAACGATCCTCCCTCGGTGATACTTCTGGATCTCATGATGCCGGAGATGAACGGGATCGAGGTTTGTCGTGCCTTACGGAGAAATCCCGCGACTTCCCGCATCCCAATCCTGATGCTGACGGCCAAATCTGCCGAGGAAGACAAGGTCGCGGGTTTTGAGGTCGGAGCCGACGATTATGTGACCAAGCCCTTTAGCCCCCGGGAGCT
>RGYX01000337.1 GCA_010031845.1 Verrucomicrobiota bacterium | reverse complement strand
AACATGGACGGCTAAGGGTAGCCGTCCCTACCGGTGTACGGGCGGGGGGTCGCAACACATATGGCCAAACCGAAGCGTGGGAAACCAACCCAGCGCGGACCGGATTTTGCAGGATGTATTTCCACTTTTCCTGTGCGCTGGACTCCGACCTCAAACGATGATCGTAAAATCCGCGCTGCCATTGGATCTTGAGTAGTTTAGCCGTCAGGCGTTTCCATGACGAAACCACGATTTCCAGCTTTTGTACTCCGGGAACGGAAAGAATTGCATGAAGGTGGTCGGGCATAAGGACGGCGAGACTAAGGCACCAAAGACCGCGGCGATGGTAATCCAGAAGCAAATTTATTATTCCATACGCTATTTCCGATCGACACAGCTGATTGAATCCACGGGGTCGTGAACAGATCGTCAAAAACCATTCCGGACTTTCGATGCCTGGCGGGGGGCGGTGATCTAAAACCTTTCGATGAGAAAATAGAATATCCACATAAGATATAACCGAAAAAAACGGAAAGGGATGCGGTGAAATCGGTAGGGACGAAATTTGGTAGGGACGCCTAACCCTAGGCGTCCATGCCGATAGTTGAGGAATCGATGTTCAACATGGACGGCTAAGGGTAGCCGTCCCTACCGGTGCACAGGTGGTCGAATGATCGACAATCAACATGGACGGCTAAGGGTAGCCGTCCCTACCGGTGCACAGGTGGTCGAACGATCGACAAGCAATATGGACCGGATCGGGTACCGGAACCTACCGCGTCCCGGCCGCCAAGCCCACGCAACGGGGATCGGAGGCACCATCAAATGAACCGTCCGGTTTCCGGACAAGAATCTGGCTGAATCCGAAGCTATCCTCCTCTTTCAGCTGATGGCCCATGGACTGCAGTTTCTCCTTCACGTCCGCCGGGACCGTCATCTCGATTCGGATCTGATCCGGCGACCACTGGTGATGGAAGCGAGGCTGAGCCACCACCTCCAAGGGTTTCATTTTGGCATCCAATGCATAGCTCAGCCCAAGAAGAACCTGGGAAATGATCGTCGGCCCACCGGCGCCCCCGATCGCCATCACCACCTGATTGTCTTCCATCACCAAGGTCGGGCTCATGCTGGAAAGAGGCCGTTTTCCCGGAGCGATGGCATTGGCTTCGCCTCCGACCAGTTTGAAATGATTGGGCAC
>RGYX01000336.1 GCA_010031845.1 Verrucomicrobiota bacterium | reverse complement strand
CGATCGGCATCCTTTGTGTGCCCATCGGGATCTTGGTCGGAATCTTTGGCTGGCACCGGTACCAAAAGATGGCGGAAGAGATCACGATCGTGCGGAAAACCGGTTCCCAGAAAAAATAGGAATAGGATCCATTCCACATGAAACATTCGATCGCCCTCAAGATTTTTGCCCTGGCAGTGGGGATCATCGCCCTGACGGTGGTGGTGGCGATCATGACCAACATCGAGGTCATCGGATTGGGTGGGGATGTGGCCACCGTGGCCCGCAAAACGATTCCCTTGGCGGCCAAGGCGGCGGATCTCAACGAGGCGGGTTTGTTTCGGCGGGTGGCCTTTGAAAGGCTTTATCGTGAATACGGGGAGCCGCAACCGGATGCGGAAACCATCCAGCAGGCAACCGAGAATTTCGAAAAAAACACCACCTTGGTTTATGATTTGGTGAAGCAGATCCGGGATGATCTGAAGGTGTTGCCGGACGATCCGGAGGCGAGGGAGTTGGCGGCGCAGACGCGGGAGGTGGTCAGCCAGATTGAAAGCGCCTTCACCTCCACCACGGATTTGGCCCGTTCCACCCTGGCCTCCCGCAAGGCGGGGGACCGACCCAAGGCCAAGGAGCTGCTGGGTTTCTCCTTCAAGGGGCAGACGGAGCTTCGGGCTCTGCGCAGCAAACTGCAGGACATTACCTCAAGGATGGCAGAGGTTTCGGCCCGCTGTGCCGAGAAGAGAAAAAACCGGGTTTTGATCAGCAGTACGGCCACGACGTTGTTGGCGGTGGTTTTGGGGTTAGGTGCGGCTTGGGTCATTTCCCGAAACATGGCCAAGCCGGTGCTGGAACTCTTGCGCACCACCCGGGCGGTGCAGGGCGGAAACTTGACCGCGCACGTCGGCAAACTTCCGGAGGATGAGATCGGCCAGTTGGGGGACAGCTTCAATGCGATGGTCGATGAGTTGAAACGTAAGGAAAATCTACAGAAGGCGATCGGTTCCTATATTGATCCGCGAATCGTGGAAAAAGTGATTCTGCCGGGCCGTCCGGAAGACGTGGCAGGTCAGAAGCGGGTAATGACGGTTCTGTTCACCGATCTGGTGGGCTTCACCACGCTTGGGGAAAACTTAACCCCGGGAGGCTTGGTTCACGTGATCAACCGTTACTTCACCCTGATGTCGGAGTGTGTGCGGGCGGA
>RGYX01000335.1 GCA_010031845.1 Verrucomicrobiota bacterium | reverse complement strand
CTTGGCCCTCACCGCCCTGATCGCCGAACGCACCCGCGAGATCGGCATCCTTCGTGCCACCGGAGCCACCCGTCGGCAGATTCTGGGGACCGTGATGGCCGAATCCGCCTATTTGGGATTCACCGGGATCACCTTGGGTTTGATTTCGGGTTTTGCCGTGGCCTTCGTTCTGATGCACGTGATCAATCGGGCCTTCTTTGGCTGGACCATCGATTGGCACACCCCCGCCGCTCCCCTTTTCGGGATCATGCTCGGAATGTTGCTGGCCTGCCTGCTTGCAGCCCTGCCCCCGGCCTTCCGGGCCTCCCGTCTTTCCCCCTCCGAGGCCTTGCGATCGGAATGAAAACTGCTTTTGGCTTAGGTGGGGCGGGCTCGATGAGCCCGCCTGCGTTTTATCCTCAAAGATGGAGTTTCCGACTAGGCGGGATGTTTCAATCCCGCCCTACCTTGGCCAAAAGTTTAAGCACACGTAGGCCCATCTCCTATCTCTTAACTTCTATCTTCCTCTTGAGCCACCTTGCGGTGGCCGCAGACTGGCAGCGCGCCCTTCAGCCCTGGAGCTGGCAGTTCCCCCGCGATTACGGCGCTCATCCCGAATTCAAAACCGAATGGTGGTATCTCACCGGGAATCTCGATGACGACCGGGGCAACCCCTATGGCTACGAACTCACGTTTTTCCGTCACGGCCTCCAATCCGACGTCAAACCATCCAACTCCGCTTGGACCGTGCGCGATGTTTACTTCGCCCATCTCGCCGTTACCGATGTCCGCTCCGGCAAGTTTCTCTTTGCCGAAAAAATCAGTCGGGGTGCCCTTCAGGAAGCCGAGTGCTCCACCCAAGACATGAGCGTTCACTTAGGCAACTGGACCCTCCGACGAAACTCCGACTCCCGCTTTCTTTTTCAGGCTTTTGATTCCGACCAGAAATTCGGCCTCGATCTCTCGGCCTCCTCACTCAAACCCTTAGTTTTTCACGGGGAAAAGGGACTGAGCCGAAAGTCCGCCACCCCGGGCAACGCCAGCTACTACACCTCCTTCACCCGGATGGAGACCTCCGGTCACCTGAAGTTGGCCGATCGCACTATCGCGGTCCGTGGACTCTCCTGGTTTGACCATGAATTTTCCACCAGTGCCTTGGGCCAAGACCAGGAAGGCTGGGACTGGTTCTGCCTCCAGTTCGATTCGGGGGAGGA
>RGYX01000334.1 GCA_010031845.1 Verrucomicrobiota bacterium | reverse complement strand
CGCCCAGACGCGGACGGCATCGAGCCTCTTGGCTAGGTTGAGGTAGCGGTCGCGCTGGGGGACAAAATGATTCACGTGCTGGAAGGTGGAGACCAGTTCGCCTTCGCCAATATCTGCGGCCAAGTCCTCGATCGCATGACTGACGGCCAGCATGGCCTCGTGATTGAAAAGATGGGTTACGTCCGAGGTGGGAAGGTTCTCTTTTCCGTCCCGGCCTGAGCGGTATTTCGGGGAGGCGGGGACAGTCCGGGGCTTTTTGGCCTTGAGATATGGCTTAATGCAGGAGCGGAAGAGCCGCTCTGATTTTTTTTCCTCCGAAGTCCGACAAATCATATAGGAATAGGCAAGTTTGCCATAGGGAGGGGTCGATGCAAGCAGGGGGGTGCAATTATCAGAAAAACTAACCTAGCCTATTGGGGAGGGGGGATGACCCGGTCGAGAAGCTTGGCGGAGGAGAGGACTCCGGGAACCCCGGCCCCTGGGTGGGTGCCCGCCCCGCAGAGATAAAGGCCTTGGACATCTTCCGAGACGTTGTGGGGACGGAACCAGGCGCTTTGGGTAAGGATGGGTTCGAACTGGAAAGCCGAGCCGTGGTAGGCGTCGAGGCGTGATTCGAAATCCCGCGGGGTAAAGATGAGTTTGCTGACGAGGTGTTTCCGCAGGTCGGGAACGATCGATTTTTCGAGGGCTTGGAGGATGCGGTCGGCATAACCCTCTTTTTCTTTTTCCCAATCGATCTGGTCTCCCGGGGAGCCGAGATGGGGGACGGGGGAGAGAACGTAGAAGCATTCATGTCCTTTCGGAGCGAGGGAGGGGTCGGTGCGGGTGGGAGCGTGGAGGTAGAGGGAGAAGTCCTCGGCCAGGATCCGGTGGTGGAAGATGTCGTTGAGCAGTCCCTTGTAGCGGGGGCCGAGCCAGATGGTGTGGTGGGCAAGTTCCGGATAGGTGCGGTTGGTGCCGAAATAGATGAGAAAAAGGGACATGCTGTAGCGCATTTTTTCGAGCCGACGGTCGGTCCATTTGTGGCGCACCGCCGGGGAGACTTTCTTACGGTAGAAATTGGCCACATCGGCGTTCGAGACGACCACCTTGGCGCGAAGGGTTTCCCCGGAGCGAAGACGGACTCCGGCCACAGCGTCATTTTCGACGAGAAGCTGGTCAACCGGAGCGTTGAGGCGAAGCTGACCGCCCAGGTCCTC
>RGYX01000333.1 GCA_010031845.1 Verrucomicrobiota bacterium | reverse complement strand
CCGGGCGAGAAGGGGGCAATCCCTGCCGCCGGTGCGGAAGGATCTGGGGGAGGCCGCCCATTTTCTCTATTTGCTGAACGGGCAAGAGGCGGGGCCGGAGGCGGTGGCCACGCTCGACATGGCTTTTGTCCTGCATGCGGATCACGGAATGAATGCCTCCACCTTTGCGGCCCGGGTTTGTGCCTCCACCTTGACGGATATTTATTCGGCGATCAGCACGGCCATCGGGACGTTAAAAGGGCCGTTGCATGGCGGGGCGAATGAAGGCGTGATCCATATGTTGCAGGAGATTGGCACGCTGGAGAAAGTGGATGCTTGGGTGAAGAGCCAGTTGGCGGCGAAGAAGAAGATCATGGGAATCGGACATCGGGTTTACAAAGTGCTGGATCCGCGGGCGCCGCATCTGAAGCGGATGGCGGAAAAGCTGACGAAGGAACTGGGGGAGACGAAGTGGATCGAAATGAGCGAGCGGATTGCGCACATCATGCGGACGGAGAAGAAGCTGGAGGCCAATGTCGATTTCTATTCCGCTACGGTCTACTACAGCCTCGGGTTGCCGACGGATCTGTTCACGCCGATCTTTGCCGTGGCCCGGACGGCCGGGTGGACGGGGCATGTGTTGGAGCAGTGGGCGGACAACCGTCTGTTCCGGCCGGATAGCGAGTACGTGGGACCGGCCATCGGCCGGAAAGTCGTGCCAATTGCTAAAAGATAAGTCGTCACTTTTCTGCGTCCAGCAATAGCAAGGCGAAGGCTACGGACTGCAGGCTTTGGGAAGGGATGTAGTCATTTAGGCGTTAGTCGTGGAGGGAACTTTTAAGATTTGGGGCTCGCTTCACCACTATACCCCTTAACCCCAAAATCCCTTTGCTTTTGTCCTTAGGCCGCCTCTTTTTTAGTTTATGTTTATCCGTTCATTCGGGCCGTAGCCCTGGCCGCCGTTGGCGGCAGTATTAAGTGAAAAGATTAAGATGAAGTGAGCTCTGATTCGTAAGGCAAGGGGTTTTCTTCATCTTAATCCTGCTCCTTAATCCAGTGCGAAGCACGGAAGGGGTCTGGTTCATTGCGCGGGTGCGGAAGCACCCAAGTCAACCAAGCCGGAGGCGATCCCGCAAAGCGGAGGGGCGGGTGTGTGGGGCGCAAATCCCGCGCGGCAGCGCAATTTTTCATGACCGCGGAGCGGCATCCCAGATTGCGTGG
>RGYX01000332.1 GCA_010031845.1 Verrucomicrobiota bacterium | reverse complement strand
CTCCCCGCTCGGAAATCCATGGCCGGGGTCTCCTCCATCGCGCCGTCCATCTTTGGATCTTCCACGACGATGGTCGCCTTCTTTTGCAGAAAAGATCCCTCTTCAAGGACCGGGAACCCGGTCGTTGGACCTCCAGCGTGAGCGGCCATGTTAACTCTGGCGAAGAATACGACGCTGCCATGCGCCGGGAAATCCCCGAAGAGATCGGTGTTCCCGCTCTTGCCTGCCGACAACTGACCCGCCTGAAATACTTTGCCGCCTGTCGTGAGACGGATCAGGAGTTTGTCTGGTTATACCAAGCGATCCACTCCGGCCCCTTTGAACCTGACCCCGCAGAGGTGGCCGGTTTGGAGTGGTTCACCCCGGACCAAATGGATCAAATGTTGGCTCGCCAGCCTTCAGACTTCTGCTCCTGCCTGAGGCTGCTTTGGGAGCAACGCCCCCGATGAATCGATTGACGGGTAAATCAGTCGTGGTCGTGGGAGGCGGAATCGGAGGTCTCGCCGCCGCCCTCCGCTTAAGACGCGCAGGTTGTCGCGTAACCGTTTTGGAGAAGAACGCCACGGTCGGAGGCAAGGTCGCAGAGCGCAAGGCAAACGGCTTCCGCTGGGATCTCGGCCCCTCTCTTTTCACTATGCCCCAGATCCTCGATCGTCTCTTTTCCGACCTGGGCGAGAAAAGAGAGGACTACCTCTCTCTTCTGCCCCTTTCTCCTGCCTGCCGTTACCGCTGGGCTGACGGCTACCAGTTTGATGAAAATGAGTTCTTCTGGTCACGCCCGGATTCAGCCCGCCTGCTGCATCATGCCGAAGGGCTCTACCAATTGTCCGCGACCGCCTTCCTTGAAAGCGACCCTTCGGAAATCTGGAGACAAATCCTAAATCCGGCCCTTCTCCCCCTGCTCCGCTACCTGCCTGCGATGAGCCCCTTCCGATCCCTCGCCTCCGCTTCCCGCCATTTTTATTCCGACCCCCACTTGCAGCAGTTCCTCCAGCGCTTTGCCACCTATAATGGAAGCGACCCTGAACTCACCCCCGCGACCTTTGCCGTCATTCCTTATGTCCAAGCCCGCTTCGGGGGATGGTATATCCGGGGCGGAATTCGCCGCCTAGCCGAGGCACTTCTCCGACTCATTGAAAAACACGGGGTGGAAATCCAAACCGCCGCTGAAGTCCAGTCTATCGACCCCACGGGTGTCACCTTGGCCTCCGGCAAAAAGATTCCTGCCGA
>RGYX01000331.1 GCA_010031845.1 Verrucomicrobiota bacterium | reverse complement strand
TGGACTCTCCTGGTTTGACCATGAATTTTCCACCAGTGCCTTGGGCCAAGACCAGGAAGGCTGGGACTGGTTCTGCCTCCAGTTCGATTCGGGGGAGGAACTGATGCTCTATCGGATGAGAAATCCCGGAAACCGAACCGACTCCTCTTCTTCCGGAACCTGGATCCCCGCCAAAGGTTCTACCACCTCCCTCCAATCGACAGACTTCACCGTCCGGGCGCTCGACGAATGGAAAACGCCGGATGGACCCGTCTATCCTTCAGGCTGGAAAATCACCGTTCCCTCCCTTCACCTGGAGGGAGAAGTTCAACCCCTTCATCTCAACCAGGAACTCCGCCTCAAACGGACCGGAAATATCCGTTACTGGGAGGGAGCCTGTCGGTTTGTGGGGACGAGAAATGGAAAGCCTCTGTTAGGACGCGGTTACACCGAACTGACGGGCTACGCCTCCCCGATAGGTCAGGGACCAAATCACTCCGAGAACGATCCGATACCACCCGAAGGGACTGAATGTCCTGGTCCGGATGTAGCCCAACAACCATCGCACGACGAGATACGCCGTGATCGCCGAGACGGCAAACCCCAGCCCCAAATGCACCCACTCGTGCTGCTCGGGAATCCCGGTGGTTTTCAATTGCCGAAAAAAACTCAGCACCGATGCCGCCAAAAGGGTGGGAATTCCCAGAACGAAGGAAAAGTCCGCCGCCGCCGTTCGGGACAATCCTCCAAACATTCCCGTGATGATGGAGACGGCCGATCGGGAGGTTCCCGGAAACACCGCCGCCAGCATCTGGGAAGCCCCGATGGCCAAGGCTGTCAACCAACCTGGATCCTCATGCCCTTGATGACGCTTCAACCAAGCTTCCGCGAGAAGAATGAGCACACCCCCCGTGATCAACGTCCAGGCAACGGGGGCCGGATTTTCCGGCAACTTGAGCCCAAGCTTGGACGCCGCCAATCCCAGAACCGCCGTCACCAGAAAAGCCAAAATCATCTTGGCCAAGTACAGTTTCCCGCTCTTTCCCATTTCCCCAGTGACCATCGCCCGCAACCTGGGAGCATAGATTAATAGAACCGCCAAGAGGGCCCCCGACTGGATGCCCACGTTGAAAAGCTCCGACCGCTTCACACCGAACCAGTGCTCCACCAAAAGAAGATGCCCGGTGGAGGAAATAGGCAGAAATTCCGTCACCCCCTCCACCACCCCAAGAAAGATGGTCATCATCCATT
>RGYX01000034.1 GCA_010031845.1 Verrucomicrobiota bacterium | reverse complement strand
CTTCCTGATGAAATCCTCCTGATTTTCCGGACTCACGGCCAATTGAAACTCTTGGGCCACCTCGAGAGCCTCTTTGCGGGCCTGATCCCGAAATCCCTCGATCCTCTCAATCAATCGGGTTTTTTGCGGCTCGGAAAACTTTTGGAAGGTCGGCCACTCCCCCAGCTTCGCCTGAAGCTGGTCTTTCGCCACCATCGCCAACGTGAGAATTTCGATAAAACGGTTTGCATCCTGCGGTCCGGCCCAGAACTGATCCTTGTCCCGTTGAATCATTCCCCGTTTGGGAACCATGGGACCATCCGGAATCCTCGGCGGCCGTGGTTTTGCCGGTTTCTCCACTACATTGGTCCCGCCGGGACCAGAAGTCTGGGCTTCCAAATGGGACCCGGCCATCCCCCAAGCCAGCAGGATTGAAAAATACAAAAATCTCATAGGCCAGCCCACCACCGGCTCTCCTCATCCTCCTGCACGAGGGCATTTAGAGCGGCATACACCTCAGCATCACTGATCTGAAGCGACGCCCGATCCGGTCGTAAGATTCCAACAAGCAAAAGGGCGACCCCTAGCCCCGCTGCTAACCACCTCCAATGCGGGATCCTCAGCCACCCCCCCCGTTTCTCTCTTTTTTCCGCCCGCAATCTTGCCAGTGTCTTGGCCGCAAACCATGCCGGAGCCTTGGGCGGAGGCACAAAGGCCAACAACCCCTCCAACTCCCTGCCCAATCCCTCCTCCCCCTGCTCGTTCCTCTTTTTGTTCATATGAGATTAAACTGCCTTTTTCTTAATTGGATGCGCCAAAATAACCAGAAAGTTTATCACGCAAATTTTCCCGGGCCCTGAACATCAACGCTTTAGCCGCGGTCAGACTCATCCCCATGACTTGGGAAATTTCCTCAAACTCCATGCCCTCGTATTGCCTCAGGTGCACCACCATCCGCTGGGCCTTGGGCAGTTCCGCACAAGCTCTAGCACCCGCCTTTGCCCTCCGCAAAATCATCCTCCGTTTCCGGGATCTCATGCAGTTCCTCTCTCTTTCTTCCTTTGGACTCGAAAAAGGTGAAGACCAGATTTCTGGTGATGGTCATCAACCACGTCGTGAATTTCGCTTTCACCTGATACTTGGGAGCTGCCCGCCAAACCCTCAAAAAGATCTCTTGGGCCAACTCCTCCACATCCGGCCCCGTCCCACCCAACATTTTTGCCACCGTTCCATACACCCGGTCCTGATGCCGCTCGATCAATTGACGAAAAGCCTCCTCATCCCCCGTGGCGATTTGCGCCATGAGGTCCTCGTCCCTCCTTTCCTCGTGACCGATCCCCATCAACCCGGATCATTTCACAGTTTCGCTGCGCGCCCAACCCCTGGAAAGGGATCTCACTTTTCCTGCTGACTTCATCCTCATCTTCCATCTTAATCTTTGTTCCCCATGGCAGGTCACAGTCACTGGTCCAAAATCAAACGCGCCAAAGGTGCCTCCGACGTCAAACGCGGAGCCCTCTTCTCCAAACTGGCCAAGGAGATCACCGTGGCCACCCAACTTTCCGGGGGCGACCCCAATTTCAACCCTCGCCTCCGCACCGCCATCGCCGCCGCCCGGGCCGAATCCATGCCCGTGGACAAAATCGAACGCGCCATCAAGAAAGGCACCGGGGAGCTCGGGGGCGGCGGAACCATCGAGGAGATTACCTACGAGGGATACGCCCCCGGAGGCACTGCGCTCATGGTCGAGACCCAAACTGACAACAAAAACCGGACCGCCGCTGAAATCCGTCACCTCTTCACCAAACATGGTGGCAACCTCGCCGGATCCAACTCCGTGGCCTGGATGTTCCGGCGAAAAGGCGTCTTTCTCCTGGAAAACGCCAACCCGGATGCCGTTCTGGATGCCACCCTTGAGGCCGGGGCCGACGACGTCCGCCCCGCCGGCGATAACTCCACTGAAGTCGTCTGTCCCCCGGATCGGTTTGATGCGGTGGATAAGGCCCTTCGGGGAAAAGCTATGATCCCCACCGCCAGCCGTTTTATTTACGAACCGGAAAATCCCGCCCCCGCCTCCGAACCGGAAACTTCGGCCCTTATCGAGGAGCTCGAGGAACACGACGATGTCCAAAACGTCTGGCCCAGTTGCGAACTCCGCTAAGTTTTAAGTTTTCTCACCCCCCGGCCACGACCTTCACAAACTCCAACCTGTCTCCATGTTCCACTTTTTCTGCCGCCCATTCCTGGCGGAACAGTGCTTTTCCGTTCCGCTCCACCAAAAGGGTCGACGGGGTCAGTTTCAGATCCCGGATCATCTCCTCCACCGTTTTGCCCGGATCGACCAGCCTGGCTTTTCCATTCGCAAAAACCGTAACCTTCGCCGCCATGGCCTAAGCCGTCAGGGCCCGATCCCAATCTTTCCAGACCGGATCCAGCCCCCGTTGCCGCAAAGCCGCACTTAGCTGCTCCGCGCTTCTCTCATCGGAGATCTCAAACTGCTCCGTCGCTTCGGCCCGCTCCCATTCGCTCGACTCCAAGGCCACCTCCCTCCCTCTCACCGTCCGATGCAACCTCTCCTTGCCCACCCCCGTGTAACCTCCGGGCTCCGTCTCAGAACCGGCACTCATCATGGTCACCCCCAACTCCATCAACCCGTTCCTCAGCTTCTCCGGTTCGCGGGTCGAGAGAACGATGCCAGCCTGCGGAAAAGCGATCCGGAAGGCACATAGGGCCCTTGCAAAATCCCGGTCCGACATCGCCACCCGTGGCTGAAAACCACCGGCGGCCGGTCTCAGCCTTGGCAAGGCCACCGTGATCTGAGCCCGCCAGCAAACCTTCATCAGATGGGAAACGTGGGCCGCCAACGCCACCAATTCCCGCCGCCAGTCCGCCAGCCCTACCAAAACCCCCAAGCCGATCCGGCGAAAGCCAGCCGCATACCCCCTCTCCGGACCCCCCAGCCTTTCATCAAAGTTTCTTTTCGGCCCGGAAACATGCATCTCGGCGTACGCCGCCCGGTCATAACTTTCCTGATAAAGCACCAACCCCTCCGCCCCCGCCTCCACGATCTCCCGGTACTCGGAAGTTTCCAAGGGAGCCACCTCGATCGCCACGGATGGAAAAAGGGACACCGACCGCTTCACGCACTCCGCGATATAACCGGCAGGCACTTCCCGTGGATGCTCCCCACTGACAAGAAGCACACTCCGAAAGCCGGTCTGCGCCAAATGCCGAGCCTCCTTCTCCACCTCTTCCGGCCTGAGAGTCACCCGACGAATGGGGTTATCTTTGGAAAATCCGCAATACTTGCAGGTGTTGACGCATTCGTTGGAGAGATACAGCGGGGCAAAAAGCCTCATCGTCTTTCCGAAATTTTTTCGGGTTTCCGCCCGGGCCTGTTCCGCCAGTTCCTCGAGGCGGGTTGTCCCAAACATCAGATCTTCAAACTTCGCCACCGTGTTGGTCCGCCCAAAGGGCAATCCCTCCAACGCACTCCCCGGCCAACCACTCATTCGTCGAGAAAGCCGGTCAACGGGCTGGTGGCCGAGGCTTCCCTCCGTGCCGGGCTCAATCCCGCCTCAAAAGCCCGTCGGCCCGCCTCCACCCCCATGCGGAAAGCCGTGGCCATGGCGGCCGGATCCTCCGCCACCGCAATCGCCGTATTGATCAACACGGCATCGGCCCCCATTTCCAAAGCTTCGGCTGCATGGGAAGGCGCGCCCAATCCGGCGTCCACGATCACCGGCACGCACGCCTGCTCAATGATAATTTCAATCTGGGCCCGCGTCTCGATGCCGCGGTTGGAACCAATCGGAGCCCCCAAGGGCATTACCGTGGCCGCTCCCGCCTCTTCCAGTCGCTTGGCCAAAACCGGATCCGCATTGATGTAGGGCAGAATCGTGAAACCCTCCTTGGCCAGGATCTCCGTGGCTTTCAGGGTTTCAATCGGATCGGGCAGGAGATAACGCGGGTCGGGGTGAATTTCCAGCTTCACCCATTTCGGCAGTCCGGCCGCCACCGCCAAACGCGCCAGACGCACGGCCTCTTCGGCATTCATCGCCCCGCTGGTGTTGGCCAACACCAGATATTTGTCCCGATCGATCTCCTCCAGCATGTCGGCCTGCGGGTCCTTGTGACCGCTCAGGTCCACCCGTCGCAAAGCCACGGTGACAATCTCGGTTCCGCTCGACTCCAAGGCGGACTGCATGGCGGATACCGATGGAAACTTGCCCGTTCCCACCAGCAGGCGGGATTGAAACTTGCGATCCCCGATTTTCCAGCTTTCGGTCTCCTGAACCTTCGATGACATCACCCCACCCTACGCGACCCCCAACCCCCATTCCAGCCCTGGAAAAGGGAGGCCGGGCCTAGGCCCGGCCTCCTCCTTCCCGCTTGCCATCGAGCATCAAAGTTCGTCATATCATCCCGGTGAACGCACAGGCTTACTGGAAATCCCGCCTTCCGATGGTCGAGAAGACCCTCGACCGCCTGATTTCCCCCAAGGCCCACCCCGCCCTCATCCACCAAGCCATGCGGTACAGCCTCCTCGCCGGCGGCAAGCGCCTCCGCCCGATCCTCTGCCTGGCCGCCGCTCGGGCCGCCGGCGGTTCCGAATCCCTTGCCCTTTCCGCCGCCTGCGCCGTGGAATGCATCCACACCTATTCCCTCATCCATGACGACCTTCCCTGCATGGATGACGACAATTTCCGCCGAGGACGCCCCACCAACCACCGCGTGTTCGGCGAAGCCGTGGCCGTTCTCGCTGGCGACGGACTTTTGACCGAAGCCTTCGCCTCCGTGGCCCGGACCAAACCCAATCGCCGCTACTCCCCCGCCGATCTCGTCCGGGAACTCGCCCATGCCTCCGGCAGCCTCGGCCTCATCGCCGGCCAAGTCCTCGACTTGGATTCGGAAAAAAAACGCATCCCGCTGAAAAAACTTGTCGAAATTCACCGGGCCAAAACCGGCGCCCTGATCACCACCTCCCTTCGCCTTGGCGCGATGTCCGTCGGAGCCAAACCCGAGCTGATCCGCCACCTTACCCGCTTCGGTCAGGCTCTCGGCCTCGCTTTCCAGGTCATCGACGATATCCTCGACATCACTTCGACCAAGGCAAAGCTCGGCAAAAGCATCGGCAAGGATCAATCCTCCGGCAAAGCCACCTATCCCCGCCTGCTGGGTCTGGACGGAGCCCGCCGGGAAGCCGATCGCCTCACCGCCGCCGCCCGCTCCGCCTTATGCCCGCTCGGATCCTCCGCCGGCCCGTTGCTCGCCATCGCCGACACCCTCCTTCGCCGCGACCACTAACGCCCGCTGTAGACGGATCGCCTCCTCAATCTCCTGGGCCGCCCGCTCGGCCGCTCCCGGTCCGCCCAACTTCGACGCCACCTCCCGGATCCGTCCCGCCATCGATTCTGCCCCCCTCGGATTTCGGAGAATCTGCAGGGCAGCCCGTGCGAGATTCCGGGGATTGGCGGCTCCCTGCAAAAACTCGGGAACCACCTTCTCCCCCGCCAGCACATTGACCATCGAAAGATAAGGCAGCTTCACCAGCATCCGCCCGATTCCGTAGGTCAACCAGGAAGCCTTGTAGATGACGAGCATTGGAAGCCCGGCCATCGCGCACTCCAGGGTCGCCGTACCGGAGGCCACGATAGCCATGGTGCAACGCGTTAACTGGGTCAGGGACTGCCCGGAAAGAATATCCAGACTCACACCGCTCATCGGATGCTTGCCCCACTCCTCCTCCAACCTCTGCCGCATCTCATGATCCGTTGCCAGGGAGATGAACCGGACGTTCCTCTGCTCCCGAGCTATTATCTGGGCCGTTTCCAGAAGGACGGGCCAGTGACGGGTGATCTCCTTGGGTCGGCTTCCCGGCAACAAGGCAATGCAGGGCACCTCTTCCTTTCTTCCCCCCTGTGACTGTTCGATCCAACGATCGGCCAACGGATGCCCCACCCATTTTGTCCTCAACTGTGGGGCGTGCCGGGCGAACCATTCCACCTCAAACGGAAAGATCACGAGGAGCCGCTCCAAGATCTTTTCCATCGTTTTGGCCCGACCTGCTTTCCAGGCCCAGACCTGCGGACTCACATAATAAACCACCGCCCGCCGGTCCCGCCCCTGATGCAGCGCCTTGGCCAAACGCAGATTGAATCCGGGGTAATCCACCAGAATGACCACCTCCGGATTCACCTCCCCAATCTCGCGCTTTACCTCCCGGAAAAATTTCAAAAACTTGGGCAATTGCCTCAACACATCGGTCAGTCCTACCACCGCATGTTTGGCCAGATCCAAACTTTGTTCCTGTCCCGCCGCCTTGAGCATCGGCCCCCCGACCCCGAACGCCCTCAAATCCGGATGGTTTTTTTTCAGCGCCCGCAGCAGATCGGCAGCCAACCGGTCCCCGCTGGCCTCGCCCGCGACAAAATAGACGCGGGCCCCCTCGATCCCGCCCGGCTTCTTCATGCCCCGAGGGGTGTCATCTGCCCGCAGATCTGTGAAGCCAGTTGCAAGGCGGCAAACCCGTGCGACCCCGCCACCCGTGGGTCGGTGTCATGCCGGACATTATCCAAGAATTCTTCCAGCTGGTTTTTTAGCGGCTCCCCCTTCATCACCGGAATTTTGTCCCGCGTGATCTTTCCGTCCATCCGTTTGTAGATCTCCCCCTCTTGCTTCATGTAGTCGAGGGAGAGATAGGCGTCGTCCTGGAAGACCCGGATTTTACGCAACTTCTCCGGACTGATCCGGCTGGTGGTGATGTTGGCCACGCAGCCGTTTTGAAAGCGGATGCGGGCGTTGGCGATATCCTCCGCTTTACTCAACACCGGAACCCCCACGGCATCCACCGAAGCGACGGGCGAACGCACCAGGTGGAGAATGATCTCCAGATCATGGATCATGAGGTCCATCACCACCCCGATGTCCGTGCTTCTTCCGGGATACGGGGAAAGTCGGTGAGCCTCAATAAAGCGCGGCCGGCCCAACCTTTCCTCAAGGGCCGCCAGAACCGGATTAAATCTCTCCACATGCCCCACCGCCAACTTGGCTCCGTTCTTTTCGGCCAGATTCACCATCTCCCGTGCCTCATGGGTGTCCATGGCAATCGGTTTTTCCACCAAGACATGTCTTCCTTTTTTCAAAAAAGGCTCGGCGGAAGCCAGATGCGTGCTCGTCGGAGTTACCACGCTGACCGCCTCCACCTGATCCACCATCTCTTCCAGGCCGGCAAAAACCCGGGTCCGACATTTCTCCGCGATTTTTTTGGCGGTATGCGGATCCAGATCATACACCCCGACCAATTCGGCTTTGGTCGACTCCGCATAAATGCGCGCATGTTCCTTGCCCATGTGCCCCACCCCCACCACCCCGACTTTGACCGGTTGGCTCATTTGGATCCCTTGGCGGCATGGCCCCAGACGCAGATTTTGTGACGCACCGCCAGTTGCTGAACCTCCTTGCCCCCGAGAATCAGGGTCTTGCCGGCCTCCACCACGATCGCGCTTACCCGCCCCGCGGCCGCGGCTTGAATCGTTCGCGGTCCGATGACCGGGACATCGAACCGCATATCCTGCCCCGGCGATGTCACCTTGATCGCCACCGCATCCTGCCCGGCAATCTCCCCACCCCGCTTCAAGGTTGCGTCCGTGCCGTCAAACCCTTCAACGGCCATCACGGTTCCCTTTCTCACCACGAGGCTCTGTCCAATATTCATCCGTGCCAAAGACTTGGCCAAAGGCCAACCGAAAGAAATATCCATGGAGAGATGCCGGGGCGGTTTGGCTCCGGCCAAGTGTCCCGTGCCAGCCAAGTGATCCTCGACAAATGTCGTCGCCGGCAAAACCCTCATCCCCGCTTTTTCCAGTTCCCTCACCACCGCTCCGAAAAGGGTCTCCGCATTTCTCTCTTTGAGACCGGCAAGGATCCAGAGTGCTTTAAAATCGGGTCTCAGGTCAAAAAGCCGCTTGGGGGTGATCTGCCCGGCAAAAATCACCTCTTGGACCCCCGCTTTTTTAAAAAAGGAGACCAAACGACCCAGTTGCCCCACCCGCATCCACTCGGTGGGCTTTCCTTGAACAGCCACCCGGGGATCCGTCTCTCCCTCCAAAGCGGCTACCGCCAAGGGAATCCGTTTCCCCTTGGCCCCATCCAATACCATTTTGGGGTAGATTCCCCTGCCTGCAATTAGCCCAATCTTTGCCTTCATAAAGGGTTTATGCAAAAGGGGAGACACCCGATTTCGCGGATTGACCAAATCCCTCGGTTTGATATGTTTTCAACGGAGTTGACTCTCGGCGGTGGTTGGGTGGGAACTCAAGCGGTTTCCACCCTTTTTTTCGCCAAAAGCCCTCTCCAACAACCAAAAAATATAATCACATGAACACACAAGACTTTCTCACGGTACTCGATTACATGGAAAAGGAGAAGGGCATAAGCCGCAAGGTGATG
>RGYX01000330.1 GCA_010031845.1 Verrucomicrobiota bacterium | reverse complement strand
GTGGCGGCCGTAGCCACCGCCTTTCCCAGCGGAATGAATCCACTTGCAGTGAAATTGGAAGATACCCGATACGCCGTCGGCGAGGGGGCTCACGAGATCGATATGGTCATTTCACGGGGAGATTTTTTGCGCGGCGATTACGCTCGGGTGGCGGACGAGATCGCCGAGGTCAAGAAAGCCTGCGGAGAGGCCCATCTGAAGGTCATTTTGGAGACCGGAGAACTGGGCACCCTCGATCGTGTCCGTTGGGCCAGTGACATTGCGATGGAGGCCGGTGCAGATTTTATCAAAACCAGCACCGGCAAGATTCAGCCAGCTGCAACGCCCGAGGTTGTTTTGGTCATGTTGCAAGCGATCAGTGATTTTCACCGGAAAACTGGACGGAAAATCGGCATGAAGCCTGCAGGAGGCATTGCCAATGCCAAGGCCGCACTCAATCTCCTGGTGATGGTCCGAGAGGTGCTCGGACCGGATTGGCTGAATCCCGACCTTTTCCGGATTGGAGCCAGCAAGTTGCCTAACGACATCCTGATGCAGCTGGAAAAAGAGCGCACGGGGGTCTATCAAGGAGGGGATTACTTCTCCAATGACTAAGGTTTCCACCACCGTCGGTTCGGACTGGGGTTACGCTCCGGCCCCTGAGGGTGCCGACCACTTTAAGCTGAAGGAGCATTACGGCCTTTTTATTGGCGGCAAATTTGTCCCGGCTGCTTCCGGAAAACGGTTTAAAACCATCAATCCGGCCACAGAAAAAGTGATCGCCGAAGTGGCAGACGGCGGCGAGAAGGATGTTGATAAGGCGGTCAAAGCCGCCCGTACAACCTATGACAAGGTGTGGCGTAAGATTTCGGGCCGCGAGCGCGGGAAATATCTTTATCGCATCGCCCGGATTATCCAGGAACGGGCCCGGGAATTGGCTGTGGTCGAATCCATGGATGGTGGGAAGCCGATCCGGGAGTCCCGCGACGTCGACATTCCCTTGTCGGCGGCCCATTTCTTTTACCATGCCGGCTGGGCAGACAAGTTGAGTTATGCGTTCCCCGGTAAGTCCGTCAGTCCCATTGGAGTCGCCGGGCAGATCATCCCCTGGAATTTCCCCCTTTTGATGGTGGCGTGGAAGGTAGCCCCCGCCTTGGCCTGTGGAAACACGGTGGTATTAAAGCCCGCCGAAACCACCCCGCTGACGGCACTATTGTTTTCCGAAATCTGTCAGGAAGCCGGTCTACCTGA
>RGYX01000329.1 GCA_010031845.1 Verrucomicrobiota bacterium | reverse complement strand
TCCGACCGCCGGAACCGGGTGGCAGAGCTTCTTCGGTTGGTCGGTCTGGATCCCGCCCACGCCCATCGCTTTCCCCATGAATTCAGCGGAGGACAACGCCAAAGGATCGGCATCGCTCGGGCCTTGGCCGTGGAGCCGGAATTCATCATCTGTGATGAACCGGTCAGTGCCCTTGATGTCTCCGTCCAGGCTCAGATCGTCAATCTCCTGATGGATCTTCAGGAAAAACTCAACCTCACCTACCTGTTCATTGCCCATGACCTGGCCGTGGTGGAGCACGTCAGCGATCAGATCGCCGTCCTCGAGCATGGCAAACTGGTGGAACAAGGGTCCGCCGAAAAGATCACCACCCAGCCCACCCACCCTTATACCCAGCGTCTTCTCTCCTCCATTCCCTCCCTCGCCTGACCGAATCTCATCTTCACCCTAATCTTCACTTAAACCATGCACGCACTGGAAATTCGCCCCCAAGCCTGGATCACCAAGCCGGGCCGATCCCCCGTCCTTCAGGTCTACTCGCCCCGCATCTCTTCCCTAATCCAACTGCAAAAAGTTCACGGGGGACGGATTTTCAAACTGACCCTTCGTCCATTCTCCCCTTTTCACCTACGCTTGGGGCAGAGCTTGGTTGTCACCAGTGACTCCCGCACCCTGCCCGTCAAGGAACGTGGAATTCCGCGTCTTAAGATTCGCGCCGGCCCTGCTTTTGGCACGGGAGAACACGCCACCACCCATCTCTGCCTGCGATATTTGACGCGCTTTCTGGCCTGGTCCGCAAAAAGAAACACGGGGGTGCTGGATCTCGGTTGCGGCTCCGGAATCCTCACCCTGGCGGGTGCCCGACTGGGAGCCCGGGCGGAGGGATGGGACAACGACCAATCCGCCGTCCGCGAGGCAGAACGCAATGCCCGGCTGAACCGCCTGACTGCGCGGGCGCGTTTCCGGAAAGCCGACGCCCTTCGCACCGCTCTTCCGCCCGCCGATCTGATTTTGGCCAATCTATATGACTCCCTCCTTCTTCAGCTTCTTCCCCGGCTCGACAAACACCGCCGTTCAGGCACGACGCTGATTCTCTCCGGCATCCTACGCGGGCAGGAAAATGCCGTCATTCGGACCGCCCGCAAACTAGGTTGGAAGCTCCAGCGCCGAGGCCGCCTTGGCCGGTGGTTCTGTCTTCAGTTCGGCCACCAAGAGAAAAAGAAAAGAACCCCCTAACGCCCCAGTCCCGGC
>RGYX01000328.1 GCA_010031845.1 Verrucomicrobiota bacterium | reverse complement strand
TTGCCCGCAGGTGCAGAAAGCGAACGTCTGACCGGTTTTGGCGTCGATTTTATAAGGAAAGGACTGCCAGCTCATGAGTGGATCATTGGGTGCTGCGGTAAGAAAGAAAGCGGAAATTGCGGAAAGCACCCCGAGAAGATAGCAGATAGGAGTTAGGAGATAGGGGGGGTTAGAGTTTTCAATTAGCTACGTCTTTTTTATACCAATCGAGCAGGATGCGGGTGGGGGTGTTGAGGGGGAGTTGGTAGCACTCCTCCAGCGTGCACCAGCGGTAGTCGTCGGCTTCAGCATTTAGGATGACGGCATCTTGTTTGGTATGGGCGATATAGTTGAGGAGGACAAAGTGGGCGGGCTTGTAGAACTCCTTGGAACGGATGCAGTCCTGAACGAGGGCAAACCGGATATCGTGAAGCTCTAGACCGGTCTCCTCAAGGATTTCACGAAGAAGTGCGTCCTCGGAGGTTTCTCCTCCCTTGATCTTGCCTCCGGGAATTCCCCAAAGGCCCGACCATTTTAGGGTATGAACCATCAGGAGTCTTTGATCGGGTCCGAGGATTAAGGCACCCACGGTCGGGGTGGGGGGCATTGCCTCCGGAGCGGAATGGCGACGAAGAATCTCCATGACTCCGAACATGTCGGGCGCCACATGGTCGGGCAGGGCCCGTTGGAGCTTTTTCAGGGAGTCGTAACCGGTGAGAACGGCACAGGAGCGAATATTGCCATAGCGGGCGGTTTCGATGTCATGCTCCATGTCACCGACAAAAAGAGTTTCATCGGCCCGAAGGTGGTGGTCGGAGAGGATCGAATGGATGGCTTCCCGCTTGTCGACCATTCCGGCGTACAATTTGTGGAAGTAGTGGTCGACCCCAAGCCGCTTGGCCTGATGAAGAAAATCCTCCTGGGTGACGCTGCTTAAGAGAAAAGCGGGAAGTTGGTGGTCGTGGCAGTATTGAAGAATCTCCCGGGCTCCGGGAAGCAGGGAGACGGTATGGTGGTTCTCGCGAAACACCTTTCGAAAAATCTTTTCCAGTCCCTCCAAGGCGATCCCGGGCAGGTGCTCCTCGTAAAACCCTTTGTAAGGAAGATAGAACTTTTCACGGAAGGATTCCCGATCGAAGAGGGGTTTTCCGTGAAGCCCGAAGACGTGGTTGGTGGCGGTCAGGACAGGCGTGAGGTCATCCACCAGGGTGCCGGACCAATCGAAGATTAAATTCCTGATCATTCTTTATG
>RGYX01000327.1 GCA_010031845.1 Verrucomicrobiota bacterium | reverse complement strand
TTTTTGGCCGATTGGACGGCCTTCCTGCTCATGGCGCGACGCCACGCCCGCATCGCCCCTCTCCAAAGCTCGCCCCTCAGCCGAATTCTCGGGTTGATCCTGATTGCTCTCTCGGTGGTTCGACTCCTCACCGTCGGTGAGGCCGACTCGATAGCGATCATTTTTGGCTCATACTTGGGTTTGGGCGGAGCGTATCTGATGTTCACCCGGCTTGGAGACCTCCGCGAATGCTGGCCGGAACTTCTGGTTGCCTCGATCGTCCTGCTGCGCGTGGGTGCTATTGCCGGCCGGGTCGATAGCTGGCTGCATGTCACCCCCTTCACCGTTGAAATCGGCAGCTGGTTTCTATATCTGCTGGGCAACGAGACACTGGTCCAGGGCCAGACCATCGCCACCCCCATGGGAGCCGTGATTCTGGAGTGGCCCTGCACCGGCCTATTAACCGGCGGGGGACTGATCGCCATCGCCACCGCCCTGGCCTTTTCCAAATCGTGGAGTCGTGCGGCCAAAACATTCGTTTTCCTGTCGGCCATCACTCTGGCCTTTTTGACCGGATGCATGCGGGTCGTGGTCATGTCGTACGTGGTATCTGACGCCCAGAAATTCCAGTTTTACGGGTGGATTTTTTATCTTTGCCATCATCACCTACGGCCTTTTTGTCCTATCCATCTTCCTCGCCCCACGCCTCTTTCCACCGTATTCGTGGCCGGGCCTAGGCCCGGCCTCCCCGCCTGAGGCCGGGCCTAGGCCCGGCCTCAGCGGCATCATCCCGTCTGCCATGCTGATTCTTGCTCTCGTCGCCTGGATCCGACTCCCCTGGGCCATTAGCCGACACGCGGACTTTCCGTACCCGAACCTCGCCCTCACCCTCCAATCCTCGTCCCTCGAACTCCAAGCCAATCCCGATCCCAACGCCGAAACCTCGTGGGGTCACATGGCCCTCTATCAACTCTCGCAAGGCAAACTCGCACTGACCTACAGACCGACGGGTGACATGGTCTCGGTCCGGAACATCTTCCGGAAGTTGGATGACAACACCCCCACCGACTGGGACTCGATTTCTGTTCCGGAAGGATCGGTGGCCTGGCGCCACGAAAAAGGAAACCTGGAACTTGCCACCTTGGTCCACCCGGGCGGTCAACTGACAGTCACCGACGCCGAATACGGTTCGGCCATCCTTCGGGAAAGGCTCGATTTCCCGAACTTCGCCCGCTGGTTTCTTGGCAGAGC
>RGYX01000326.1 GCA_010031845.1 Verrucomicrobiota bacterium | reverse complement strand
CGGACGTCGGCCAGGATCCGCTCCACCGCACGTCGGACCTTCCGATCCGGCTCAGGTCGGCGGGTCAGTAGCGGAAGAACCCACCGCTCGTTGATCTTCCCGCGGGCGTCGAGGATCTTCATCTTACTCCCACTCGATCGTCGCCGGCGGTTTGGAGCTGATGTCCAGCACGACCCGGTTGATTCCCTTCACTTCGTTGCAAATCCGGTTGGAAATTTTCCCCAAAAGATCCCCCGGTAGCCGAACCCAGTCAGCGGTCATCCCGTCCTTGCTCTCCACCGCCCGGATGGCGATGGCGTTGTCGTAGGTTCGCTCATCCCCCATCACCCCCACACTGCGGCAGGGAAGCAGGACCGCAAAGCTTTGCCAGATCCGGTAATACCACCCTGAGGCTTTCATTTCCTCCACCACAATCGCATCCGCTTCCCGCAGAATCGACAATTTCTTCTCCTCAATCGCCCCCAGACACCGCACCGCCAACCCAGGACCGGGGAACGGTTGTCTCCAGACCATCTCCTTCGGCAATCCCAACACTTCCCCCACCTTCCGGACCTCGTCTTTGAAGAGTTGCCTCAGCGGCTCCACCAACCCCAGTTTCATCCTCTTCGGCAATCCGCCGACATTGTGATGGCTCTTGATCAGGGCCGCCGGATTTCCGGCAATCGGCACACTCTCAATCACATCGGGATACAAAGTCCCCTGGGCGAGAAACTGCGCCCCCCTCCCCACCTTCTTTGCCGCCTCATTAAACACGTGAATGAATTCCCGACCGATGATCTTTCGCTTCTTTTCCGGATCCGCCACCCCGCACAATCTCCTGAGAAATCTTTTCCGGGCATCAATCACCGTCAGGTTAAAGTGCCGATGCTTGCCGAAGATCCGTTTCACGCTGTCCACCTCGTCTTTTCGCAGAAGCCCATTATCAACAAAGATGCAGCGCAGTCGGTTGCCGATGGCCCGGTACAACAAAGCGGCCGCCACGCTGGAGTCCACCCCTCCGCTTAGCCCCAGAATCACCCGCCCGTTCCCCACCTGTTTTTGCACATCCTCCACCGCACGCTTCAGAAAGGAGCCCATGGTCCACGTTCCGCGACATCCGCAGATCTTCTTCAGGAAATTACTGAGGATCACCTGCCCACGGGGCGTATGGGAAACTTCGGGATGGAATTGCAGCCCATAGATGTCCTCCTTTCGAACCACGGCAAAGGGGCTGTTTTCCGTCGTGGCCAC
>RGYX01000325.1 GCA_010031845.1 Verrucomicrobiota bacterium | reverse complement strand
CTGCCGGGATGTCGGGCCCTACCTTGGTATCCGTGTTCGGGTATTACACGCATGACCTTAGTCCGTTCCTGATCCAGTTCGGGCAGGGGTGGGGGATCCGTTATTACGGGCTGGCGTACGTTCTTGGTTTTCTGGCTTGGTACCATGGCTTGAAGTGGTTTCGTAACAAGGGGTGGTCTCTCCTCACTGACGCGCAGATTTCGGAACTTCTTTTTTACACGGTGTTGGGGGTTTTGGTCGGCGGCCGGCTGGGGTATTGCCTCCTCTATGACTGGACCGAGACCCTCCGAAACCCCATCAGCATTGTTTCCTTCTGGAACGGCGGAATTCGGGGCATGGCGAGTCACGGGGGGATTGCCGGGGCCTTGCTCGGTTTTTTGCTTTGGGCCAAAAAGAGTAAAGCTGATGGTTGGGCGGTCTCTGACAATGCGGCGGTTTTAGCTCCGGCAGGTATCTTTCTCGGACGGGTTGCCAATTTTATCAATGGGGAACTTTGGGGAAGGGTGAGTCAGGTTCCTTGGGCGGTTATCTTTCCTGATTCCGGCACCCAAGAGCCAAGGCATCCCTCCCAAATCTACGAAGCTTTGGGTGAAGGCCTCCTTCTGGGTCTGTCTATGTTTTGGTTTCGGTCAATGAGTCCGAAGCCCAGCGGTCAGGTGACGGGCGCCTTTTTTTTGATGTATGGATTGATCAGGATCGGGCTGGAGTGTTTTCGGGAGCCCGATGCCGGAGATCCTCTATGGTTGGGATTAAGCCGGGGGCAGTGGTTTTCCGCGGCTTTGATGGTGGCAGGTCTGGGAATATGGGTGTGGAGGCGGGGGAAGAGGAATTAAGATTAAGATGAAGATGAAGATGAAGATGAAGGAGGCTGAAGACTACAGGCTAGTGGCTGTAGGTGGGATGAGGATGAAGGATTAGGATGAAGATGACCCTGATTCGCTCCAAACCTCCTAGGTCGGTAGGAGCGACGAAGGGTTTACAGTTTGATCATGACGTGGCGGGGAACGGTGTAGTCCTCCAGCGCAAAGACCGAAAGGTCCTTGCCGTAACCGGAGCGCTTGAGCCCGCCGTGGGGCATTTCGTTGACCAGCATGAAGTGGGTATTGACCCAAGTGCACCCGTAGCGCAGGGCCGCGGCGACCTTCATTCCCTTGGAAAGGTCGCGGGTCCAGACGGAGGAGGAGAGTCCGTATTCGGATTCGTTGGCCCAGCGAATGGCCTCCTCCGGGGTCTTGAACTTGGTGACGGAAAC
>RGYX01000324.1 GCA_010031845.1 Verrucomicrobiota bacterium | reverse complement strand
GAGCCCAATCCTCCTTCTGACCGATCCAGGTTTGGGCCTCCATCAGCTCATCCGAAACCCGCAAAAGATTCCGCCGGTTGATCTGGTCGTAATTCAAAACAAATTTTAGAACCAGCAAATGCAGGCCGGCTCCGACCGCCAGCCCGAAGAAAAGCATCAGCTTCCTCTCATGACCCGTTAGCGTTCGCATCGGTCCCTCCTTCCTCACCCTCTTTGGGTGCGGCTCCCGGAGGGATGCCCTCCGCCTGAAATTGGGCATTTCCATTGGGCAAAAGGCGGGGCTGGGGATGGCTCCACTGGTAAAGGGCCAGTTCCTTGTTGCCTTTCAGCCAGTTAAAATACTTTTCTGTCTGTTCGAGGTCCTTGCCTTCCCCCGTCAAAAAAACATGTTTTCCGTTGTATTCAAACTGGGTCAATCGAACGCCATCAATCTGCGGGGGATCCTTTTCCACCAAGGGGCGGGAAATCTGCCAAAGAACTTCCAATACATTCATCTGCGAATTGACCAAGGCGCCCGCCTCCCTCCACGCCATCGCCGTAGAGCGGATTTTTTCGGCCTCGGTGGAAATCGCCGCCAACTGGCGTTCGGCCATTTTCAACCGGAGGAAAGGAAGGGAGAAATAAACCGCCGCCAAAGCCATCACGGCCGCATAAACCAAACCGCCTGCCTGCAGGATTTTTCTCTGCTTGGCCTGTTCCGCTTTGGCCAGCCTTTTTTCCGTCAGGGTCGGCGGAGGCAGATTCCAAGGCTGGCCGGAAAGCCGTGGGGGCAATCTCGGTTCAACCTTGGAGGGGAACGAGAGGCTGCCTAAAAAAGCCCCGGCGCCCGGCTGGCTCTGATTGTCGCGCAAGGCAAGCATCTGCAACTCCTCCAGGACGCCCTCCCCCTCCAATTGGGCCAAAAGCGCCCCCAACTCCACCGCCATGGCGGACCCCAACTCCTTTTCCAGAAGGGGCTGGGTGTGCAACCACCTGCCTGCGGCATAAAAATCCACCACCCACCGACCCAGTTCCCTCCGGAGAATCGCGGTGGATTCCCCTGGAGGCGGGGAAAGGACTCGGCCGGCCACCTCATAGCGAGAGGCCTCCTCCACGATCCAATTTTCATCAAACGGCACCCCGAGAATGGCCGAGGCGTCCAACTGCCGTACGACCGGCTCCCCCTGGTCGTTCGCCGCCACTACTTTGGTGCGGATGGGTTCCATGGACCAAACCGCTGCCTCAGGATTGGCTCCCAGCATCCCTTTTCTTTCCAAGGC
>RGYX01000323.1 GCA_010031845.1 Verrucomicrobiota bacterium | reverse complement strand
CGATGGGATCCAATCCGGTGGTTGGCTCGTCATACATCATCAGATCCGGCTTTCGGATGATGGCCCGGGCCAGGGCGGCCCTCTTCTTCATTCCTCCGCTCAACTCCGCCGGCATTTTTTCCTCCGTGCCACCAAGGGAAACAATCTTCAGCGCCTCCGCCACCTTCTCCCGCAAAACTTTCTCACTCTTTTCGCCTTCTTCCCTTAGGGGGAAAGCCAGATTGTCAAAAACGGAAAGGGAATCGAAGAGAGCGGCCCCTTGGAAAAGCATTCCGATTTTTCTTCGGTAGGGATTCCACGCCTCCTCCCCCAAAGCCGTGAGTTGCGTTCCCTCAAAGATGACCTGACCCGCATCCGGCTTCAGCAACCCCATGATGTGTTTCAGCATCACGCTTTTTCCCCCAGACTCTTTCGGATATTGATCAGCTCCAGCATGGGATACCTAGTTGGAATAGAGGATCGCGTTCAGCAACACGGTCAGGAAAAAGTTGGTGATCAGGACGGCCAAGGATGCGTTGACCACTGCCTCGGTGGTAGTTTTTCCCACGCCGGCGGTTCCCGGCGGGCAGTTCATTCCCTTGTGGCAGGCGATGGCCGCGATAATCACCCCGAAGATGACTGCCTTGATCAACGCGATAAGCACGTCCTTGCGGTCGGTGTACTTGATCGTGTTGTCCCAATAATAGGCCCCATCCACCCCGAAGATTTGTACCGCCACAAAGTAACCGACTCCGATTCCGGTCACCAGGGCCATGCCCGTCAGAACCGGCGCCGAGATCACCAGAGCGAGAAAACGGGGAACGATCAGGTATTCGGTCGGATAGACCCCCAGGGCCCGCAAAGCATCCACCTGTTCGGTGATTTTCATCGAACTCAACTCCGCGGCCATCGCCGCGCCCACCCGGCCGGCCAAAAGCAAGGAGCAAAGCACCGGCCCCAGCTCCCGACACATGGCAATGGATACCGTGGGCCCGATGGCGGACTCCATGCCGAAACGCTTGAACTGAAACCACACTTGGGCGGCAAAAACCGCGCCGGTGAAGGCCCCCGTGGTCAAGACCACCACCTGCGACCGGATTCCGATGAAGTACATCTGCTCCAGGAGTTGATCCCAGCGCAACCGGTAGCGAAACATCGTCCGAAGGGTGTCGGCCAACAGCAGAAAAACTCCGCCGGCTGTTCGGCAGGAGTGGGTGAAAATTCCCCCCACTTGGCCCACCAAATTGATAGCCCTTTCCATCTATCTCTTCCTAGGGAAC
>RGYX01000322.1 GCA_010031845.1 Verrucomicrobiota bacterium | reverse complement strand
CATCTAAAGTTGGACCGCTTGCTGGCAGCCGACCTGCAGGTGCCCCTGGTGCAAAAGGCGCAAAGAAAAACCACCTATCCGGAGGCGGCGCGGTTGGTCACCGAAGCTTGTCGTCCCTTGGGGACGGAATATCAAAAAGTTCTGGAGAAAGGTCTGGTCCATGACCGGTGGGTGGATCGTTACGAAAACAAAGGCAAGCGAAGCGGGGCCTTCTCCAGCGGAAGTTACCAAAGCCCGCCTTATATCCTCATGAACTACCGCGAGGATGTCTTGGGGGATGTGTACACCTTGGCACACGAAGCGGGCCACTCGATGCACACCTGGCTGAGTCACCGCCGGCAGCGTTTTCAGGATGCGCACTATCCCATCTTCCTGGCGGAGGTTGCCTCCACCCTAAACGAGGAGTTGTTGACCCACCATTTTCTCGAACAAGTGGGAAAGAAAGACGACTCCCTGCGCGCCTACATTCTCGACCGTCAGATCGACGACATCCGCGGGACGCTCTACCGGCAGGTGATGTTCGCCGAATTCGAACAGAGAATCCATGAAGCGGAGGAAAAGGGAGTGGCGCTGACTCTCGATTTCTTTCGGATCGCCTATCGGGAACTTCTGGAAGCCTATCTGGGCGAGGCCATGGAGATCGAGGCACCGCTGGAGTTGGAGTGCCTGAGAATCCCGCATTTTTACAGTGCCTTTTACGTGTACAAATATGCCATCGGACTTTCGGCCTCCCTGGCTTTGTCCCGGAAGATTCTGGGCGGTTCACCAGGGGCGGTGGAGAAGGTGCATGGTTTTTTGAGTTCCGGCGGATCCAGGCCCCCGTTGGAAACGTTGAAGATGGCCGGGGTGGACATGGAGAGTCCGGCTCCGGTCGACGCTGCCCTGGAACTGTTTGATCAAAGGGTGGCGGAGTTGGAAAAAATTCTTGGATAAACCTTTTCGTCCACTTGCTCTTCGTGGAGCGCAGGGACAGGCTGGTCGGGTGAATCGGGAAGCGACTTGGCTTCGGGCCAACTGGGGAAATCTCTTCATGGCCACCTGGCTGGTGGAGCCGGCCTTGTTGGCCGCCAATCTTCCTCCCCGATGTGAGCCCGATCTTTGGAACGGAAAAGTTCCCCTCAGTCTGGTGGGGGTGGAGTTTACCCAAGTGGCGGTGAAGGGCATGAGTTGGCCTTGGCATGAACAATTTCCGGAGATCAACCTCCGCACGTATGTCCGTGGTCCTCACGGTCCGGGGGTGACCTTTTTGGGGGAGCTTGT
>RGYX01000321.1 GCA_010031845.1 Verrucomicrobiota bacterium | reverse complement strand
ATCTTAATCTTAAACTTAATCTTAATCCAAAATCTTTACACCCACTCCACCCTCACTTCCCGAATTCCCGCCTGCCTCGCAAATTCCATCATCCCCTCCTTTTCCTCCTCCCCCAGCCCATACCGGATGCATTCCGTCAGATACTCCCGCTCACCCTCATTTTCCGCCAAATCCGCCCTCCTTTCGATCCCCGCCCGACACGCCCTCCGAAACTTTTCAATCTCCTCCGCCCCCTTCCATCCCGACCGCAACGCCCACACCGCAAAAACAAACGGTTTTCCCGTCCACTCGAACCAGACTTGGCCCAAATCGGTCACTCCTCTTCCCTTCCGCCGCTCCCATTCCCGCAACGCCTCGTCCCCGATCAAAAGTCGCGCCTGCCCGCTTTCCGACTCCCTGAGCTGCAACTTTAACTTTTTTTCCGCAATCACCTTCCATAGCTGCACCGAGGTCAGGGAGTTTTGGGTCAGCGATATTTCCCGGCACGCTTCCAGCGGTTGATCCGCAAACACTGCCACACTTCGGACCTCGCCTCTCGATCCCACTGCCAAACCGTCAATCACCCGGTACCCCGGATTCGTCAACACCTCCCACACCGGCACCAAGGCCACATCCACTTCGCCCGACCTCAATCGTCCCACCAACTCCTTCGGATGATCCCACACCACCTCCCCATCCGCCCAGGCTCCAGAGAACGGCTTGGCATGCCCGTACGGCACACACCCAATTTTCATTTTCCCACCGGCTCGTAAAACGTGTCCCGTTGCACCGGCTCCCTTCCCGCTTCCCGGATCACCCGCACCATATTTTCCCTAGTCTGCCCCACCGGCGTCTTTGCCCCGGCCATGTGAAAAATCTTTTCTTCCTCGATCGTCCCATGCAAATCATCCGCCCCATAACTCAAAGCCACTTGGGCCAACGGTAGCCCGGTGCTGATCCAGTAGGCCGTGATGTGGTCGAAATTATCCAAGATCAGACGGCTCGCCGCGATGACCCGCAACTCCTCCAGCGCACTCGCCCTCCGAATCTTTCCCAGCTCCGCCAGCTTGGTTTGCGATGGCTCAAACGCAAAAGGCACAAATCCTGTGAACCCACCTGTTTCTCCCTGCAATCCCCTCAGCTTCTCCAAATGCTCCACCCTCTGCTCCACCGTCTCCACATGACCGTACAACATCGTAGCCGTGCTCCTGCCTCCCATCCCGTGCCAGATCCGATGCACCTCCAGCCACTCCTCCGCCGTCTCCTTCCCCCGACAGATCCGGTCCCGCACCCCC
>RGYX01000033.1 GCA_010031845.1 Verrucomicrobiota bacterium | reverse complement strand
CTGCGGAAATTGCCTTCAGCCGCGGGAAAGGGGATGAGGCCAAAGACCAGTTCCGCAAGATCCTCGACAATAAGGACGGCACCTCGGCCGACCTGATCGCCCGCATTTGGATTACCCTGGGGAAGATCGACCGTTCCCGCAATAAGCCGGCGGATGCCGCCAACTCGCTGGAAAAAGCTCTCAACCAAAATTCCAACCCGGAAACCTATCTTACCGCCGCCCGGGAATACCTGTCCGCCGCCCAGGCCTCCCAATCCTTGCCCACCGCTGCCCTGAAATTGCGTGATTCCGTCCGTGACCGGGAGGAAGAAAATGACAAACGAGGACGTTATGCTCCGGCTCTCCTGCTTCTGGGATCAGCCACCTTAACGGCTGGCAACGCGGAGGCCGCGGCCGCCGATCTCGATCAACTGATTCGCACCTACCCCACCTCCCCTGCCATCCCCTCTGCCCGCCTGCTTCTTGCCCAAGCCCTGATCAAACAAGGACAAGAACCCGCGGCCAGGGAGCAGGTAAAAGCTCTCCTACAAACGGCCAAACTGGATCCAACGATTTTTTATCAGGCACAGGCCACGCAGGCCGAAATCCTGATGAAAGAGGGCAAGGCCGCCGAGGCCTCGGCGGCTTGGGATGCGGCTTACCGAACCGCCACGGATCCCAAACTGGCGGAGGAGGCCTTGTACAACGCCGCGATTACCGCCTCCCGTGGTTCCGAGGTCTCCACGTTTCTCCGCTTGGAACAGGAATTCAGCCAACGCTTCCCCGATAGCTCCCGCCGGGCCGGTCTGGCCTTGGAGCGCGGCCGCATGCTCGAAACCCAGGGCGATTCAGCGGCCAGCCGGTCTGCCCTGGCCGAGGTTTCCAAACTTCCCGGCTCGGATCCGCTCCAAGCCGAAGCCACTCTCCGCCGGGCCAGTTCCCTCTTGCGGGGGGGAGACTACCCTGGGGCCATCGCGGCCTTTGCCGAATTTGAGAAAGCCTTTCCCAACTCCCCTCTCCTCCCTCAGGCCTTGGCCTCGGGGATTGAGGCTCGTCTACGCTCCAAGGAACTGACCGGCGCCCAAGCCCGCGTCGAATTCACCAAGATTCTCACGCGCTTTCCCCATAGCACCCTGGCCCCGGCCATCACCTTTCAAATCGCCCAGACCCACTATGAAGAGCGCAACCACGGGGAGGCACTGACCGCTTTTCGGGAAATGGCCACGAAATACCCCAAAGATCCCCTAGCCGATAATGCGCTCTACTATGCAGCCCAAAGCGCCTTGGCCTTGGGAAATCCGGCAGAAGCCATCAAACTTCTGCGACTGGTTCCCGAAAATTCCCCCTTGCGGCTCGATGCCCGGTTGGCGGAAATCGATGCCTGTCGTGCGTCCGGGGATTACTCCGGCGGATTACAGATCGCCAACTCCCTTCTCGCCTCCCGCACCCCGGATCAGCGCCCTTGGGTTGAGGTTACCAAACGCCGGCTGGCCTGTGAATTTGCGCTGGGAGCCAATGACCGGGCCAGCCTCGAGCGGGCCGCCTCCACCGCCGCTTCCCTGCTCACAAGTCCCATCTCCGACTCCTCCGAGCGCAATGAAGCCGGGTTTATCCGCGGAAAATGCCTCGAACAACTCGGCCGTGAGGAGGACGCCCTCCAGGCTTACCTGGATGTGCTCTACGGACGCTCCGGAACCCAGCTCACCGCGGTGGCCCAACCGGAGTACCTCTGGTTCGCCCGAGCCGGTGCGGAAGCCGCTCGGATTCAGGAAAGCAGACGGGATTTTCGCGGAGCTCTCGCCATCTACCGGATTCTGGAAAAAGCCGGCGGTCCCAACCAAGCCGCGTTTACCCGAAAAATCGACGACCTGCGCAACCGCTATTTTCTCTGGTCTGAAAAGTAACCTCCACTTCCTAATCTGAATCTCCGGCCCATTGACATCCATCCTTGGATAAATATGTTCTGCATCCTATTGTAAGTACCTAACCGAATCTAAGCTCATGAAAACCAAGCACTCCCAGAACCACCCGGCGCCGGAAACAGAGTCCAAATCCGAGGTTAAAAAAGATGCGGTTCCACCCGCCAATCCTTCCCCCTCCCCCGCCACCACCGATCCCGCGGCTGAAATCGCTTCCCTGAAAGACCAACTGCTGCGGGCCAAAGCCGACTTTGAAAACACCCGCAAGCGTCTCGTCCGTGAGAAAGAAGAGTCCCTCCGTTATGCCAACCAAGCCCTTCTCTCCGATCTTCTTCCCCTTCTGGATCACTTGGAACTGGGACTGCAGGCTGCCTCCTCGGCTACCGACGCCGCTTCCGTGGTCACGGGAGTGAAGCTGATCCAGACCCAGTTCGAACGGTTTCTCACCGAGCATGGGGTCACCCCCATTGATGCGATGGGCCAACCCTTTGATCCCAATCTTCATGAGGCTCTGGGACAGGAGCCTGCTCCCGGAAAACCTGAAGGAACCGTGCTTCACCAGCGTCGCCGGGGATACAAAATCGGGGATCGCCTCCTTCGTCCAGCCAGCGTGGTGACCGTTGCCCCGGCTCAACCCGCCTCCTGATCCGTGTCGGCCAAAAAAGACTATTACGAAGTTTTAGGGGTACCCCGGAGTGCCTCTGCCGAGGACATCAAAAAGGCATACCGCAAACTCGCCATCCAGCACCATCCCGACAAACACAAGGGGGATAAAAAGGCGGAGGAGAAATTCAAGGAGATCGGAGAAGCCTATGAGGTTCTTTCCGAACCCCAGAAACGAGACGCGTACGACCGCTTTGGTCACCGTGCCTTCGCTCCCGGGGCCGGAATGGGAGGAGGAGGATTCCACGATCCCTTCGAGGTCTTTCGTGAAGTCTTCAGTTCCGGCGGCGTGGGGGGCGGAATTTTCGGCGATATTTTCGAGGGTGCGTTCGGGGGTGGCGCCGGGGGACGCCGGGGCGGCCGATCCAACCAAGGCTCCGACCTCCGCTATGATCTGGAAATTGATTTTCTTGAAGCCGTATTGGGCTGCGAAAAAGAGATCACCCTTCGCCGACCCGTCCCCTGCTCATCGTGTGAAGGAACCGGGGCAGCCTCAGGCTCCAAGGTGGTGACCTGTTCAACCTGCCGTGGACAGGGACAGGTGGCGGTCAATCGGGGATTCTTTTCCATCGCCCAAACTTGCCCAAAATGCGGCGGTTCGGGCCAATCCATCCAGCACCCCTGCAAAAAATGCCATGGGGAAGGGCGGGTGGAAGAGAATGCACGTATCAAATTAAAGATTCCCGCCGGGGTGGACACCGGATCCCGCCTTCGCTCCGCCGGACAGGGCGAGGCCGGTCCGCGAGGGGGAAAAGCCGGGGATCTTTATGTGGTCCTCTCTGTTGCCTCTCATCCCGTCTTTCAGCGGGAGGAAGAGGATCTTTTCTGTGAGGTGCCTGTCTCGTTCACTCAGTTGGCTTTGGGATCTGAAATCAGCGTTCCCAGCCTCGATGGAGAACTCAAACTCAGGATTCCCCCCGGAACCGCCTCCGACAAAGTCTTCCGTCTTCGCGATCAGGGCGTTCCCTCCCTTTCCGGGCGCGGACGGGGCGACCTCCACATTCGGGTCCGCATCGAGGTCCCGAAACACCTCAACTCCGCTCAGAAAGACGCCCTCGAGCAGTTTGGCCGGCTCTGCGACGAATCCACCCACCCGGAGGGCCACTCTTTTCTCGAGAAAGCCCGGAAACTTTTCAAGGGTTGACCCCTGTGCCCGGGCACCGCTTCTTTAATCCCAACCTTGGCTCCGGGAAACTTTCCCCCGAAGAGTCCCACCATGCGATGGATGTTCTGCGACTCCGTTCGGGAGACTCGGCGGCTGTGTTTGACGGCAAAGGATCGGAAGCGCGCGTTCGTCTTACCGAAGCCGAAAAAGAGGGTGTTTCCTACCAGATTCTCTCCACCACCAAGACTCCCAAGCCCGCCTGCCGGATTCGTTTCGGCCAGGCGATGATCAAGTCGGCAGGGATGGAACTCCTGATCCAAAAACTAACCGAGCTGGGTGTATCCGAAATCTGGCCGATTGCCTCGGAACGTTCCGTGCCCAAACCCGGAGGCGAAAAACGCATCAGCGTTCGCTGGGAAACGATTGCTTTGGCCGCCTGCAAACAGTCGGGTCAAAATTGGTTGCCCTCCATCCATGAGGCCGCCCCGCTCGATGCCTTTCTGGCCGCCCCTGACCCCGCCCCCGCAATCGGCCGGATCATTGGGTCCCTGCAGCCCGAAGCCCGGCCTTTGCCCGTGCTGGTGGCCGAAGCCCGTGCCGCCGCCCCCCTGCTTGCGGTGGATATTCTCATCGGCCCGGAAGGTGATTTTACACCTGCCGAAATCGGCCGGGCCAGATCCGCCGGATTTCGGCCCGCCTCTTTGGGCCCCTTGGTCCTTCGCTCCGAAACCGCCTCCCTCTTTGTCGCTGCCGCTCTCCACTACGAACTGAACCTCTCCCGTTGAAACCTCTCCTGATTTGCACGGATTTCGACGGAACCCTCGCAGGGGAAAACCATACCGGTCCGCTGGCCCCTGATTTCTTCGACTGGCTGGAACAGAGCCGCAGGAAACGATCCGTCTCATGGGTCGTGGCCACCGGTCGCTCCTGGGAAAGCCTTCGGGAAGTACTTTCGCACCTCCGATCCCCAGCCATGCCCGAATGGATTGTCACCGTGGAGCGCGAGATTCATCAGGTGAAAAGCGGCGAAGCCCACTCGTTGGAAGAATGGAACCGTACTTGTGCCGAAGTTCATGAGTCCCTCTTCGGTCGCCATGGAGCCATTCTCGAACAGATCCAAAAGGAGGTCGCCTCCGACGAGGAGGTCACCGTCATCCCGGACGTTGGAACCATCGGACTGGTCGCGGGATCCCAGGAAAGCATCGATCGCACCCATCAGAAAGTGAGCCGAATCCTCAAGGATCGTCCCGAAATCACCACCGTCCGGAACGGCCCCTACTTCCGCTTCGCCCATTCCAACTACCACAAGGGGTCCTGCTTGGCCCAGATCCAGAGGATCTTGGATCTGAGCCCTGAGTCCACCTTCATTGCCGGAGATAACCTCAACGACTTGCCCATGCTTCGGCGGAAGTTCGGCCACCATCTCGCGTGCCCCTCCAACTCCGTCCGCGAGGTTTTAGAGGCCATTCGGAACCAGAAGGGATTTGTGGCCTCTCAGGAAGCAGGGGCTGGGATTGCTGAGGCCTTGCGACACTTCTTTCCCCTGTCTTGATGTTTTTTTCACAACGCTCCCCCCTTTTTGCCAAATCCTCTTCCTTGGTTACCTCCAGATCCCTATTCTGATAGCCAATGCCCAGGCGAAACGACATCCAGTCGATCCTCATCATTGGATCCGGCCCTATCATCATCGGTCAGGCCTGTGAGTTCGATTACTCCGGTGTCCAAGCCTGCAAAGCGCTGCGGGAGGAGGGCTACCGCGTGATCCTGATCAACAGCAACCCGGCTACCATCATGACCGACCCGGAGTTTGCCGACCGAACCTACGTCGAACCCATCACCCCCGAGGTCGTTGAACTCATCCTCGCCAAGGAAAAACCTGACGCTCTCCTTCCCACCCTGGGAGGCCAGACCGCCCTCAACACCGCCATGGCACTCCACGAGTCGGGCGCCCTCCAGCGCCATCAAGTGAAACTGATCGGGGCCCAGGTCGAAGCCATCCGTAAAGGCGAGGATCGCCAGCTCTTTAAGGACTGCATGGCCAAAATCGGGCTGGAATGCGCCCGCTCCGCCACCGCCCACACCATGGAAGAAGCCCGGACCGGAGCGGCCAAGATCGGCAGCTTTCCTCTCATTATCCGCCCCGCGTTTACCTTGGGTGGCACGGGCGGCGGCGTGGCCTACAACCGCGAAGAGTTCGAGAAGTTTGCCGCTTCCGGCCTTGATGCCTCTCCCACCTCGGAAATCCTGATCGAGGAATCCCTTCTCGGTTGGAAAGAGTACGAGATGGAGGTCATGCGCGACCATGCCGACAACTGCGTCATTGTCTGCTCGATCGAAAACTTCGACCCCATGGGGGTCCACACCGGGGACAGCATCACCGTAGCCCCGGCCCAAACCCTGACCGACCGCGAATTCCAGCGCATGCGCGACGCCTCCTTTGCCGTCATCCGGGAAATCGGCGTCGAAACCGGAGGCTCGAACATTCAGTTCGCCGTCTGCCCCCGCACCGGCCGGATGATCGTCATTGAAATGAACCCCCGCGTCTCCCGTTCCTCCGCCCTCGCCTCCAAGGCTACCGGGTTCCCCATCGCCAAAATCGCCGCCAAACTCGCCGTGGGCTACACCCTCGACGAACTAAAGAACGACATCACCCGGGAAACCCCCGCCTCGTTCGAGCCCACCCTTGATTACGTCGTCACCAAGATTCCCCGCTTCACTTTCGAGAAGTTTCCCGGCGCTGAACCCGTCCTGACCACCTCCATGAAGAGTGTCGGCGAGGCTATGGGCATCGGTCGCACCTTCCGCGAATCCTTTATGAAGGCTCTTCGTTCCCTGGATTTGAGGGGTTTGGAAGGTCGACTCGACCTTGGCTCCAAGACGCCCCCTGTTCCCGAGGATCAACTCACCCATCAACTTCGGATCCCCCATCCTGCCCGCCTCTGGTATTTGAGCCACGCCATGAACCTGGGGTGGTCGGTCGAGCGCCTTCATGAGATCACGAAGATCGATCCTTGGTTCTTGGATAATCTTCAGGAAATCACCGAGACCGCCCGCCGACTGGAAAAGGAAAAGTGGCTTGGCAACCCGTCTGCCCTTCCTCTTTTACAAGAGGCTCGCCAAGCCGGACTTTCGGATATCGATCTTGCCCGCCTCCTGCCCGGTCCTACCGAGGAGTTCCCTGCCAGAGCCCGAACCGTCCGTGCCTGGAGGGAAAAGGAGAAACTTCTACCCACCTTCCGCCTCGTCGATACCTGCGCTGCCGAGTTCGAGGCCTTTACGCCTTACTACTACTCCACCTATGACCGGAACGACGATGAGTCCCGTCCCACCAAGAAACCCAAGATCCTCATTCTGGGAGGTGGTCCGAACCGCATCGGCCAAGGGATCGAATTCGACTACTGCTGCGTTCACGCCAGCTTTGCCCTCCGGGAAGACGGTTTTGAAACCATCATGGTCAATTCGAACCCCGAAACTGTCTCCACCGATTACGACACTTCCGACAAGCTCTACTTCGAACCTCTCACGGCCGAGGATGTCATCCATATCTACCGGGCAGAAAACAGGGAAGATCAGGTCCAGGGAGTCATTGTCCAGTTTGGCGGTCAAACTCCCTTGAATCTGGCTGCCGAACTCCAGTCAGCTGGCATCCGGATTCTCGGCACCGCTGTCGAATCCATCGAGAGGGCCGAGGATCGAAAACTTTTTTCCACCATGCTCGATAAGCTGGGCCTACGCCAACCTCCCAATGGCACCGCCACTACCACCGAGGAGGCGATCGCCGCGGCCGCAAAGATCGGATTCCCCTTACTCCTCCGACCTTCCTTCGTATTGGGGGGCAGAGCCATGCGTATCGTTTACTCCGAGGATGAAATCCGCACCTATATGAAGGAATGCACCGAAGTCGCGCCAGGGCGGCCTATCTTGCTGGACCGTTTTCTGGAAGACGCCACCGAGGTGGATGTCGACTGCGTGGCGGATGGGAGGGACGCCGTCATCGGAGCCGTCATGGAACACATTGAACAGGCTGGCATCCACTCCGGAGACAGTGCCTGTGTCATTCCTTCTCATTCCCTACCCAAGAAGGTGATCGATGAAATTCGGCAGGCCACCCTGGCCCTCGCCAGAGAACTCGGCGTCCGCGGCCTGATGAATATCCAGTTCGCCGTGCAAAAGGACACGGTCTACGTCCTGGAGGTGAATCCCCGGGCCTCCCGTACCGTTCCCTTTGTCAGCAAGGCCATCGGTAAACCCTTGGCCAAGATTGCCGCCCGGGTCATGTCCGGCAAAACGTTGAAGGAGCTCGGCTTTACCACGGAGATCATCCCGACCCACTTCTCCGTCAAGGAGGCTGTCTTCCCCTTCACGCGTTTCCCCGGCACCGACATCCTTTTGGGTCCGGAAATGAAATCGACGGGCGAGGTGATGGGGGTCGACCGCTCCTTTGGGTTGGCTTATGCCAAAAGCCAGATGGCCGCCCAGCCCTCTCTCCCCAAGGCCGGCACTGTCTTTTTGAGTGTCCGGGATATCGACAAGAACGCGGCGGTTCGACTTGGGCAGGGTCTGCACGACCTGGGCTTTAAGATTGTTTCCAGTAGCGGCACCGCCCGAAAACTGGCGGATGCCGGAATTCCCGTCACTCCCCTGCTTAAACTTTCGGAAGGTCGTCCCAACGTGGTCGACCTGATCAAAAACCGAGAAATCGTTCTGGTCATTAACACCCCGGCCGGGGCCGTCGCCCGAACGGAGGAGGTCCAGATCAGGACCAGCGCCCTCCAAAACAAGATTCCGGTCATGACCACGGTGGCTGCAGCCCAGGCCAGTCTCGAAGGCATCAAATCCCTCC
>RGYX01000320.1 GCA_010031845.1 Verrucomicrobiota bacterium | reverse complement strand
CTCCAGCTCCGCCTCGGAAAGTTTGGCCAGAGCGGCTTCCTGGGTCGGCAGAGGCCGCCCGGCCCAGGTCTTCCATCCCTGCCACCCCGTCCACCCCGCCAAAAACAAAGACAGCAAAACGACCAGTGGATTAAAGATCGCCGCCATGGATCCACGCCGCTCGGGCCATGACACGGCGGTGGCCAGCCCGAGCAGGAAAAAGCAGGAGATCGCCGTGGCGGGAATGTGAAAATTAAAATCCACCAAGGCATGCAGCAGCATGGCCGCCATCAACGCCCAACCCAACCCCGTGCAAGCGTCCGCCTTGGATCCCGGTTCCCTGGTCCGACCGCGATGCCAGAGAAACACGGCGAGAAAAATCCAGAACAAGGCGACCAACCCCCCTCCGACCGCCCCGTAATCAGCCAGGGTATTGATATAGTCGTTATGGGTGTAAATGGCCCGGGACCCGTGCGCCCAGGTGCTGACTCTCAAATGCTCGAGATCGAAACTGCCTGGTCCATGGCCAAACCAGGGGGCCCTCTGCCAAATCATCCAACCATCCTGAGCCAGGCGAAAACGGAAATCCCCCTCGCCGCTGAAGATTCTCTCCCATCCCACTCCTTTGCCCAAAACGGCGGACCACCGTTTCATGATCGAGGCCTCACCCGAAGCCCAGTAGACCGCTGCTCCCAAGGCCATGACCGCGACCGACAAAAGCGCCAGCTTGCCCAGCCAATTCAGGGGCCCCCGGCGAAGCCAGCGGAGAAACCATACTCCCAGACTGGCCACCCAGGCCAAAAAGCTTCCCCGGGAGATGGAATAAAATACCCCAACCCCAAAAGCCACACCCAACCAACCCGCCAACACTCGCACCGGCCAAAAAAGGCCCGGCCAAATCACCAGGGTCAACCCCGCCAAACTGGCCTGCACCAGATAGTTTCCAAAATGGTTGGGGCAACCGAATAGACCCGACATTCGTTCGGCATAATCCGCCCGGTCCTCCGCCTCCCAGCCCAAGAATGAGACCGGACCAATGGGATAGATGGGCTGACGAAAATGGAGGAACCCGTAAACTTCATTCATCGCCGCCACGAAAAGCAGCCAGCCCAAAAACCATGGAATCATTTTCCTGCCCGGCAACTGATGCCGAACAGTTAAAAACACGGCGCCGTAGACGGAAGCCTCCAGCCACTCCAGCCGGCCGAAATATTCGCACGGAGCCCGGAGAACCGCCCAAAGGGAGTACCCCAGAAAAAGAAAGATCGGCAGATCCATGAAGTCGGTCACCCGCCGCCCCGAAATCAACC
>RGYX01000319.1 GCA_010031845.1 Verrucomicrobiota bacterium | reverse complement strand
AATTGCCGTGGTCATTCCCAATGCCACCAGCACGACACCAGCGAACCAAAGAATCAACACCAGCTGCCGAGTCATTGCCATCCTGACTCCAAATGTCAGCACCGGACTAGGGACTTGGCAGAGCTACCTCACCTCCGTCGAGGAAATCGAGACGGTGACGGGACTTAATTTCTTTTCGAGCGTGAATCCGGCTGTGGCCATCTATTTGAAAAACGTGGTGGATACGGGCACCGGACCGAATCAGCCAACCGTGATCACGGGGTTCAGTCCGACCTCCGGTCCGGCCGGCACCACCGTCACCCTCACCGGATATAATTTCGGAACTTCCCCGACCGTGCAGTTCAACGGGGTTGCGGCGGTGGCCAGTGTCTCTGGCGGAACCACGATCACTGCCACGGTTCCGGTCGGTGCCGGAACCGGACCCATCACCGTCACTGGGACGGGCGGGACCGACACCAGCGCCGCTGACTTCACGGTGGCCAGTGGTACGGAGCCGGCCCTGAGCCTTTCCACCGGGGCCTTGACCACGCTTGCCTCGATCGATGGATCGACTGGGACGAGCCAAAGTTACACGGTCTCGGGCTCCAACCTCACCGGGAATATTACGGTCACGGCTCCTTCCAACTTTGAGGTGAGTCTAAATAATTCGAGTTTTGCCGGCACCCAGACAATCATTCCCGGTTCGGGAGGGGTTTCACAAACGGTATACATTCGGATCAAGTCCACTGCGCCGCTGGGATCCGTTTCCGGCACGGTGACCCATAGTGGTGGAGGGGCCACCACCCAGAATCTTTCGGTGTCCGGCACGGTGGTTTCCAATCAGCCTGCCCTCACGCTGTCCACGACCAACCTGACCGGCTTTTCCGCTTTGCAGGGAAGTCCCAGCACCAGCAAAAGCTACACGGTCTCCGGAGTGAATTTGACTGGGGCAATCACCGTCACGGCTCCCGCGAATTACGAAATCAGCCAGAACAACAGCACGTTCACAAACAGTCTTTCGCTCAGCCCCGTCGGAACAACGTTGGGCACCGCCACCCTCTATGTCCGGGTCACCGCAACCGCTCCGGTGGGGACTGTCTCCAATTCAATCTCTCACTCGGGCGGAGGGGCATCCGCGCAATCCGTAAGCCTTAATGGAACCGTCACGGCGTACACCCCAGGTCTGGGCTCGGACATTTACTGGAACTTTGACACTGCGACCCCTACTTCAGGAGTTCCTGTAGGTGTTTCTGTGAGCACGGTTTCGCAAGGGAACAACAACGGAACCACCACTATGCTCACTGCTTCCG
>RGYX01000318.1 GCA_010031845.1 Verrucomicrobiota bacterium | reverse complement strand
GAGGCATAGGCGCAATCTGGCAACAGTTGGACGTGAACAATTACTATTTCAATACAAGTGATGTTCAGGGCAACTACTGTCGGAGCGCCTTCCAGTTCGGCTTTAATGCCCAGTTAGGCGCTAACTATACGGTAACTCCTGGGGTTGATTTTTATGGAGTCTTTAAACTTCTAGGCGCCTTTACCCCCCGCATCGGAAACTACGACTTCGAAAACAGCTACAACTTCGCCCTCGAAGTCGGCCTTCAGTCCCGCTTTTAATTCTCTTCGAGACTGATCTCTCCGGCTTTCAGGCCGTGGCAAATGCCTCTTTTGGTTTTTTCTATGAAATCACAAAACTCTATGACCTCTTGGGTTTTGGCGTCCTCACCCTTGCGGATCTCCTCCAAGGCCTGAACCCTGTTTTTGCCTCCAAAGAAAAACGACTCATACACCCTCTGCAGGGCTTTTCGCCCCACCGGCCCCACCCCGGCCCTCTTTAGTCCCACCAAATTGAGACCACACACCCCGTTCGTTGCCACCGCCATGCAATACGGTGGCAGATCCATGCCCACTCGGGTCTGACCCCTGACCATTGCCAATCTTCCGATCCGGACAAACTGGTGAACCACCACCGCCCCGCCCAAAAAGGCTTTCTCGTCCACCTCCACATAACCCGCCAAAAGGACGTTGTTGACCAAAATCACCCCGTCCGCCAACCGGCAGTTATGGGCCACATGGGCTCCCACCATCAGAAAACACCCGTTTCCAATCACGGTGTCCGTGCCCTCTTTGGTCCCTCGATGAATCGTCACATATTCCCGAAATGTGTTTCCCTCCCCAATAATCACCCCGCTTTTGGCCCCCTGATAAGCCAGATCCTGAGGGTCCCCACCAATCACCGCTCCCACCCCAATCCGATTCTTGGCCCCCATTTTCACCCTTCCCTGCAAAACCGCCCTGGGCCCTACGATACAACCCGGTCCTAGCTCGACCTCAGACTCCACGATCGCACCGGGCCCGATTTCACATCCGGATCCGATCTTGGCTTCTTTGTCCACGATAGCCGTGGGATGAACTTTGGCGTTGCTCATAAATATCCGGCTTCCTTGAAACTATAGTACCCCGAACGCCCCTCCCGGGCGACGCCGATAATCACATGATCCTGGAGAAGGACCCCCACCACTTTCGCCCCGTCTCTTAACTTTCGGGTGAACTCCAGATCGGCCGGACTTGGCGCAGGATCACCCGAAGGATGATTATGCACCACCACCAGCGCATAGACTGCCTCGGCACCCAACGCCTCCCGCAA
>RGYX01000317.1 GCA_010031845.1 Verrucomicrobiota bacterium | reverse complement strand
GGATGAGGGGTTCGCCTCCGGGAATGGAGACCATGGGGGCGCCGCACTCGTCGGCAGCCGCCCAGCACTGCTCAGGGGTCAGACGTTTGTTGAGGATGTGATCGGGATATTGGATTTTGCCGCAACCGGCGCAGGCGAGGTTGCAGCGGAAAAGGGGCTCCAGCATGAGCACAAGCGGGTACCTCTTGTTGCCGCGCAATTTCTGCCCGAGAACATAAGAAGCAACCGTCCAAGCTTGACTAACTGGAACTGGCATAAGGGAAGGTCAAAGGCTACAAATCCAGCAGGAGATGTCAACGGAACGTGGAAATCAAGAAGCCTGATTTAAGTCATTGATCCAAAGGATTTCATGAAAATTGGCCTGCTCCAGCTTAACTTCACGATCGGGGATTTTGAAAAAAATTCCGAAAAAGTCCTGAACGCCTACCTTCGGGCGGTGCGGCTGGGGGCGGAGTTGTGTGTCGCGCCGGAACTGGGGATTTGCGGGTATCCCCCAAGGGATTTGCTAAACCGGAAAGACTTTCTGCAGTCCCATGACCGGACTTTGCGGGAATTGGCGAAAAAAGTCGGAAAGGTCCCGCTGATCATCGGCGGGATTGAGAAAAACAAAAAGAAAGACGGTCGCTCCCTTCACAACTCAGCCTTTCTTTTGGAAAAAGGGAAGGCCCGGGTGGTGGCGCAAAAGAGCCTTTTGCCGACCTACGACGTCTTTGATGAGGACCGGTATTTTGAGCCTGGGACCCGAAACGACCCCCTGCGCCTTGGAAAAGAGAAGGTGGGGGTGACCATTTGTGAGGACATTTGGAACGATGAGGATCTTTGGCCCGAACGACGGTACCGGAGGGATCCGGTGAGGGAGTTGGCCAAGAAGGGAATTGATCTTCTGATCAACTTGTCGGCCTCTCCCTGGAGCATGGGCAAAGAAAAGGTACGGCATCGTCTGTTGGCCGAGGTGGCGAAGCGGGAGAAGATCCCTGTGGTTCAGGTTAATCTGGTGGGTGGGAACGATGAACTGGTTTTCGACGGGGAGAGCATGGTGGTGGGAACGAGGGGTGGTCTTCTTGGAGTGGGTGCGGCCTTTGCCGAGGAGGTGAGAGTGGTGGATTTGGGTGGAAGGGAGGAAAAGCCAGTTTGGGCGGAGGATGAGGAGCAGGTGTTTCGGGCGTTGGTTTTGGGAACACGGGATTATCTGGAAAAGTGCGGCTTTCGCGAGGTGGTGTTGGGTTTGAGCGGGGGAATCGACAGTGCGCTGACTGCGGTGATCGCGGTGGAGGCCCTAGGTAAGGACAG
>RGYX01000316.1 GCA_010031845.1 Verrucomicrobiota bacterium | reverse complement strand
TCATGCAGCATCACCACCATCCGGTCGGCCTGCTGGCTCAGGGAATCCAGATCAAAAACCTCCAGCTCATGTCCCACCGGAAGAATGACCCAGAACTCCAGACCCTTCGCATGCAGGGCTGCCCCCAGCCGTCCAAAAAAACCACGCAAGGAATCCCTGAAAGACGGATCCATCTCTCCCCAGTCCACCAATACCCCATGAGCTCCCGTTTCGCGAGCTTGCCCCACCAACTCCTCGATAAGTTTAGCCTGCTCACTCTCCCGCGACCGCAAAAGGGTTTCCACCGGTTCAGGCTCCCTCCTCCCTCCGGCATCATTGGACAACACCGGCATCAAGTGCAGGCACGCAGGCAGTTCCAACTCCTCCAGATCGTGGGGGCGGGGCTCCAGCTTATTTCCGGTTTCATCGAGGACCCAACCGGGAACCGCCAGATGGGTTAAGGACGCTGCATGGGCCCTCAGGGAAATTCTGGATCCCTCATCCTCCGGATCGACAAAGCCCAGCCGGACCGGACCAAACCCCGAGACAGAGGCCGGTCTTTTGGAACGCCACCATTTTTTCCACACCGGTTCCACCTCCAAGGCCGGCAAGGCTCCCTGGGTCTCAGGCGAAAGGTGGTTCATCGCCGCCAAATCAGGAGCGGTTCGTGCCGGAAGATTTTCCAAATCGAACCAAAAAGCCCCCAGAAAGATGATCACCACCAGAAGAATGCCAAACAACCCGAGGGCGACTTTTTTTTGTCTCCGTCCGCTGGGATCGAGAAAGATTTTTGCCATGGAACACGGCCCTGCCGGCCGTCGTCTCGACCGCTTACGCCAAGGTCTTGCGGACGGCTTCGATCACCCGATCCGCACTGGGCATCACCGCCTGCTCCAAAACGCGGGCATACGGTTGGGGGGTATCCAAGCCCGTCACGCGCTCGATCGGAGCATCCAAATCGTCAAAGGAACGGTGCTGAATCTCGTAGGCCACTTGCGCTCCCCATCCGGCAAAAGGCTTGTTCTCTTCGACGATCACCACCCGGTTGGTTTTTGCCACCGAACCGAGAATCGCCGGAATATCGAGCGGCTTGATGGTCCGCAAATCGATCACTTCCGCCGAAACCCCATCAGACTCCAACTGCTGGGCGGCCGCCAAGGCCACATGGGTCGAAGCACTGTTGGCAATCAGCGTCACCTGGTCGCCTGTCCGGCGGATTCGGGCCTGGCCGATGGTGGTCAGAATTTCCCCCTCGGGCACCTCGTCTTTGAATCCGTAGAGTTTCTCATTCTCGATGAAGCAAACCGGGTTA
>RGYX01000315.1 GCA_010031845.1 Verrucomicrobiota bacterium | reverse complement strand
AAAGAAAACGATGGAATTAAGGCGGGCCCGGGTTTTGTGGGCGGCCATAATCAGGGCCAGAATGAACACCTCGGGACTGAGAAGAACCACCATCCCCAGGGAAAAGGCGGTCGCGAGTGCGTGGTGAAATGAGGAGAAATCCATGTCGAGAGGCTAACTGACCTGGGTTGATGGATTCAACCCCTCCTCAAGGCTGTCATGTGTGATTTGAGATAGAGAAATGATTTAAGTTTTTCCCCCAACCGCGTAGATTCCGCGGATGGAAGAGGTTCGGCTATTCGACACAGCATCCAGATCGGTGAAACCGCTCTCGGCGGCGGATGGAAAGGCCCTCAAGTTTTATGCCTGTGGACCCACCGTCTATGGACCTGCCCATATCGGTAATTTTCGGACTTTTGTGGTGCAGGATCTGCTCGTCCGGGTGTGGCAGGAGGCCGGTGGCAAGGTTCAGTACGTCCGGAACCTTACCGATGTGGATGACAAGACGATCCGCGGGGCCAGGGAAGCGAAACAAAAGCTGGGAGACTTCACCCAGGGTTGGACCGACCGCTTTTGGAGGGATGGCCAGGCCCACAGATTTTATTTCCAAGCAGATCGCTTTAGTGGAGAGACTGGTGCAGGGCGGGCATGCTTATGAAGCGGGTGGCTCGGTTTATTTCCGGGTCAAATCCTTCAGCTCCTACGGAAAACTCTCTCATCTGGATGAACGGGAGGTGAAGGAGGGAGCTTCGGGCCGGGCGGATGCGGATGAGTACGCCCGGGAACAGGCCGCCGACTTTGTGCTCTGGAAAGCCCACAAGGAGGAGGATGGGGGGGTGTGTTGGGAGAGTCCGTGGGGGAAGGGAAGGCCGGGATGGCATCTGGAGTGCAGCGCGATGGCGATGGAGATTCTAGGGGAGACGATCGACCTGCACGGCGGGGGAGCCGACCTGATCTTTCCCCATCATGAGAATGAGATCGCGCAAAGCGAGGCGGCCACCGGCAAAGCTTTTGTCCGTCACTGGTTTCACGTTTCCCATCTTTTGGTGGAGAACCGCAAGATGAGCAAAAGTCTGGGCAACCTTTACACCTTGGATGACGTGACTTCCCGGGGGTGGGACTCTTCCGATTTGCGGCTGGTCCTTTTGTCGGGTCATTACCGGCAGCCGTTGAATTACTCGTGGGACACGATGAACGCTGTCCGGCATGGTCGGGAAAGATTGGGTCGTTTACGGCTTAGTCTGGAGGAGGCCTCCCAAGGCAAGAAGGGCGAGGGTTGGGGATCTTTTCAGCCGGCTTGGAATGCCTTGCG
>RGYX01000314.1 GCA_010031845.1 Verrucomicrobiota bacterium | reverse complement strand
ATTTGGAAAAGAGAATACTCTCAGAAGCGATAGTAAATCTCCGTGGCCAAGGTCCACAACGAGTTGGATGCCGGGGGATAGAGCGGTTCGTCCAGGATATCCTGGCTGGAGTCCACGGATAGGGTGGTTCCCGCACCCCAAGCAAAACGACCCTCCCCACGCCAGACCAACCCCTCCGTGATTTTGACGGCCAGGGTCAGGGTATAATCATAATAATCCCCCCCACTCAAACGGGCCGACTGCGGGAGGACAAAGTTACTGGTATGGACGTACTCCGCCCTGCCGGTCAGCGTGACGGGATCCACTAGGGTCCAAGTGGAATAAAGTCCGGTGGTCACATAGGTGGTCGGCGCCTCCACTCCGGGGTCCCCCGTTCCCGAGCCCCCGGTTAAATTGAAAGTCAAATTCCATTCCCCCGAGGCAAAAGACGGCGACCACTGACCGATGAGGTTCCAGGCATAATAGAGATCCTGATCGAGTGAAATACGGGCATTGGATCCATGGACTCCCCACGGATTGATATAAATCCCGGGCTGAAGGCTGGCGTTACCTTGCGGATTTTGGATTTTGGCATAGCTCATCACGCTGGCCTCATCGCCGCCCCCGAAACTTCCCAAGTCGTTGCTTTCCCCCGAGCAGTTGGCCATTCCAGCGGCGATGTCAAAAAGCGGATCCGGGCTGAAAATCGCCAGCCAGCCGACATTGTCCTGAGGCATGAAAGCATCGGCGATTCCAAAGGTGATGCAGGGATTATCGGGTCGCCAAATGGTTTCATAACCGATGACGGATTGAAACTTTCCCACCCACATTTCCATTTGGGCATCCGGAACCCAAAACTTGGCAAAGGCCTCCCCCAGATAAATGGAACTGCTGTCCGGTCCGCCAGGGGAACTCGCGGTTCCAGCGGAGGCATAATAGGTGGCATCCTCACCCACCATCAGTCCAGCCTGCAGGCCGGCCTCCAACGTATTCCCTTTGTTCAAAGGTTTCTCCAAGCGAAGCCATAGGGCGCTAAGATTAAAATCACCTTTCGGAATCGTATCGGCCGGAAAATCCAGCGGGCTCACGGCGGATCCGGGTCCGAAGTTATAGAAGTACGTGCCGTCCACATAACCGGTCAGTTTCAGATCGGCTTCCCCGGAAGGTTGAGTTTCCGCAATCTGTTCTTCCCGAACCTCCCTTTCAGGCTCCGCCGCGCTCTCGGGAGAGGCCATTTGGGCATGGCACCATCGACCGGTAATAAGAACCGCCAAAACCACAAGACCGAACTGGACGATCGGAGTTCTTTTTCCTACCTTTTTGCCATGTGGCATATGGTA
>RGYX01000313.1 GCA_010031845.1 Verrucomicrobiota bacterium | reverse complement strand
GATTCGTCGATGTCCGTCGACTTTGCCGGTCTCACCTGGCTGGATGGGGTAGAGGTTTTGAAACTGAAGGAAACCGGATGTTTAACCCTGAGGCCTGACCCCGATCTTGGTGTTTGGCGACATGAGTCTTGGACACGACGCTGACGAGGTGATTTTCCGGGGATGCGGTCGGAAACGTTGCATCCGGTTCAAAAAAAAGATGCGGTTAGGGAGAGGGGTGAGGGCGGTCGGTATCCGAAAAAACCGCGTAAGGTTCGCCGTCTTGGGTCATGTCCAGATCCGCCCCGCCTCCACGGATCAAAAGGATATCGAAGGTGCCGTACTGGAATTTCAATTTCGCCAAGACGGGAATACGCCGGGAGTCGTCGGTCATCCATAGTTTCATCCATCCTTGATGGCGCTTGGACGCGCCGATCGGTTCTCCAAAGATCTCAATCAGGCGCCGGGCCTTTTCGTCCCCCAGTTCGATCTGATCGATGCGGTTACAGGTCATTTTGGCGAAGAGGGGTTCCTTGTTTTCCAAGACGTTCCATTGAAGCGATTCGCCCGCCTTCCAGGGGTGGGCACGGACGTGATAGAGCATGGAGCCGAAGTCCTCGGCCGGGCCTTCGGGAAGGTCAAAGTTTTCCTCCGGTTTCCCGGGGGCGGGAAAGAAGCGGCCCAATTTGACGGAGTAATCGGGGATGGTTTTACGGTTGCGCACATTCCCACCCTCGGAGCGGTCCTGGGTGTATTCAAGGGAGCGCCAGGGGCGAAGCTGGGTCAGGGAGGAGAAGCGACTACGGATAGGGAAGAAGGCTTCCACCGGGCCGCGCGAGCGAAGAAAAAGTTGAAACCGCTGGGCATCGTCCCTCTTGGTTTCGTGCAAGTAAACGAGCTTCTCGCCATCGGACCACGGAAGGGATTTCACGGTTTCAGCGGGGATTGGTAGGGGGAAGGCACAGAGCATGAAGATAATTCCGAACCTGGGCATGGGTTTAAGTTACCTCTTTCACCGGTGATGCAAAACCGCTGTGAGGATGTTGAAAATCTTTTCTTTCGGAATCAGCGTAAGTTGCGAAAACAGAACGCTTCATGGCAGATCCATTCACGGTGCTGATTGTCGGAGGTGGGGGGCGGGAGCACGCCATGGGATGGTCTTTTTCCCGGGATCCCAGAATCCGGAAAATCTGGTTTGCCCCTGGAAATGCCGGCACCTCCAAGGTAGGGACCAATCTTTCTTTGGCGGCCACGGATGTTCAGGGAATCGCGAAATGGGCGGAAAAAGAACGCCCGGGTTTGGTGGTGGTGGGACCCGAGGCCCCTCTCTGTGCCGGGTT
>RGYX01000312.1 GCA_010031845.1 Verrucomicrobiota bacterium | reverse complement strand
GATCCACCACCACGATCACCCGAAAATCATCCAGTCCTTGCCAAGGGTACATGGCTCGCCCGAATTCGCGGGTGGTCTCCGCCAATGGCTGACTGCTGGCCATCACCACGGTGACTTTCCCTTCTGGATTGAGGGTGACGATCTTTCCGTCGCAACTCTTGGGCTGATACAGATCCCCCGCAAGCAAGGACGCACCTCCGATAAGAAGCACTGCAAACAAGCGGATCATTCGACCTCCAGCAGCAACCCGGTCAGATATTCACTTTCGGGAAAGAATAGGTCGATCGGATGATCCGAGGCTTGGCCTAAAAGACCAAGCCGTCGCAATCCCCGCTTCTCCTCGTAAGCCACGCGTCTCACCATCTCCAACAATTCACTTCTCCCGACGCGGTGCGAGCAAGAAAATGTGGCCATCAACCCACCCGGTTGGAGAACCCGTAGGGCCTGGCGATGGAGCTCCCCCATCGCCCGTAATCCTGCCTCCATCGCCTCCCGACCCTTGACCATTCCCGGTGGATCCAGAACCACCAGCCCATACTCCCCTTTTCGTGCGCTTCGAAGGAAACGGGAAACATCCTCTTCCACCCACTTAACCTTGAGGTGGTGCCGCTCTGCCGCACGTCGACCCAAGGCTAAAGAGGACTGAGAACTATCCACTCCGGTTACATCGGTTGCCTCCCCCCGGGCTGTCCTCAAAGAAAATCCACCGTTGTGACAAAAGAGATCCAACACCCTTCGGCCTCTGGCATGGGAAGCGATAAGTTCGTAGTTCTCCTGTTGATCCAGATAGGTTCCAGTCTTCTGTCCGCCTCGTAGGTCCACCGGGACTTCTAGTCGGGCAATCTCCACCCATAATATGACCAGGCAGACTTTCCAAGCCCTCCTGTTTACGACCCGGTGCGTCTCTCCGGACCCAGATCCCTTCCGGTCGGATTACTTCCTGAATGACCTCAGAAACCATGGTCCAGTGTTTTTCCATGCCCTCCGTGACTGATCGAGGATGAGTCCCGGCAGGCCATCCGATTCCGACCAAACCAGCCTCCGGGAAGGCTGGGCCTTCCGGCGTGAAATCGCCTTCTGTATGGCTCGGTGAACGTGGGTTACATCGAAATCCCCGATGTCCGGCCGAAATCTACGCCAAACGACTCGCGCCCCCTCCCGGTAAAACCCAGTACCCAGCAACTCCCCTTTCGGACCCTGCCCTACCACCGCTTGCCCGCTTCTCTCCTTGGGAGGTGCCTTGGCCGCCTCGTGGCTGAGAATCCATGGATGCCCTTCCAAAGCACGGGATCGAATCCCCGACCGAAGTCGGATCAAGCCA
>RGYX01000311.1 GCA_010031845.1 Verrucomicrobiota bacterium | reverse complement strand
ATTTGTACCAACCCTCCTCCGACCCGCCAATCCCCAGAAGGCCGGGGACATCTTCCGAGCCATGCAAACCTCCCGATAAAAAATGGGGTAAAACGACCACCGGACCGGTACCCGCCACTTTTCTCCAATCGGAGATTCTTGGCTCCTCCTCGAGAAAAACCGCCCGGGCCGTCTGATACCCGTCATGGGCCAACTTTTCCGCCAACTCCGAGGCCGCCGCCCGGGAACCCCGATGAAGCGGCGTTCCATGACTGGCCACCAAAAGACTTACCTCCGATGGGGACCATTTTTTTTCTTCCAGCAATCGCGCCGCCCTTATTTTCAAATGACCAAGAATCTCCGGACTCATTCCAATCGGGTCCGTCACCCGGCACGAAATCCCCGGAGTCTTCGCAAACTCCCTGGTCAATACCTGCCTCGTGAAATAACCGTTCGCCAGAAACCACGGCACCACCACAGCCTTTTCCGATTTCAGACCCCGCAGGGCATCCGTATAGGAGGGTTGCTCCTTCCAAAAAGCTGCCCGCACTTCTCCAAAGATTCCCCTTTCCCGGATCCGGTGGGCTGTGATCCGCGTGGATCGGCTGGATTCCGCGTTCTTGGTGGAACCGTGGCCCGCCAAAATTAGTGCTGTATCCTTGAACTGCACCTCAAGGAACTTGCTTCAAAACAGCCTGGGCCAAGTTTTGAATCTTAGCCGAACCGCCGGTGGTTCCACTCAACGGTTGGCTTTGACTGGCACCCCTTGATTCGCAGACCCACCATTCGGGTTGGGAAAAAGAGGCGCAGGCTCCACCATCCTGGAACTGTCCGGTCGCGCAGAAACGATGATCGTGAAAACCTCCTCCTTGCCATCCCGGCGAACCTTGACCGGAACCTTCTCTCCCACAACGGAGAAGAACGCGGCATCCAAAACGTCCGAAGGCTCCCGAACGGACTTTCCCCCGATGGAAATCACCTCGTCCCCGGCTTTGAGCCCGCTTTTTTCGGCCGGAGTCCCCTTGTAGAGACGATCCACAAAAACCGGAGCTCCTCGATCTGGCCGACTTCGATCGGGCATCACCCCCACGCCCATCCAACCGTGTCTTGGCTCACCGTATTTGACGATATCCGCCGCCACTTTCCCGGCGGCCTCAATCGGCAGGGCGTAGCAGGCCTTGCCTTCGTCGATCTCCAGCATCAACACCCCAACCACTTTTCCATGACTGTCCAGTAACGGCCCACCGATTTGCCCCGGCTTGATGGGTAGGTTGGCCCGCAAATGCGTCGTGGCAAAAAAACGGGTGAGGTATTTGACGTCAAAGCCGGCCACCAAACCCAA
>RGYX01000032.1 GCA_010031845.1 Verrucomicrobiota bacterium | reverse complement strand
GGGCATTTTGAACGGAGAGTGAAGCAGGGCAACGTGAAAGAAGGGGGCGCCATCCTGGGCATCGAGGGTGGGGGCACCAAGACCACCTGGGTTTTGCTTGGACCGGGCGGGAAGATCGTCGCGCAAGGGCAGGCCGGGCCGGGGAACGTCCTGTTGGTGGGGGCGGTGGGGCTGAAAAAGATCTTCCGCAGGATTCGCTCGGACCTCCCCATGCAGCCCGCGGCCATCGGGGGTGGCTTCGCCGGGGCGCGCGGGCTTCCGGAATTTTCCCTGATCCGCGCCACCCTCCGTTCGGTTTGGCCCGGGGTGAAAAAGATGGTGGTGGGTCAGGATGTGGACTCGGCGCTGGCGGCGGCCTGGGGTGCCGGGGACGGTTTTTTGGTGATCGCCGGCACCGGCAGCAACGTGGTGGGGAAAAAAAACGGAAAAAAGACGGGGGCCGGTGGACATGGCCACCTGTTGGGGGACGGGGGAAGCGGATACGATCTGGCGCGGCGCGCCTTGGCCGAGGTTTTCAAAATCCGGGATCGCGAAGGGAAACCGCCCGCTTTGGCTGCGGCCTTGATGGCCCACGCCGGGGCGGCGGATCTGGATCGTCTCTTGCGGGAAGTTTATCGGCAAAAAGGCAAGGAGTGGTTGGCCGGATTTGCCCCGGTGATTCTGCGGGCCGCGGCCCGGGGAGATCGGGTGGCGAAACAAGCGGTGCACGATGCCACGAGTTCGCTGGCGCAGTCCGTCGTTTGGCTGGCACACCGGTTGCGGGTTCGTCGACCGCAACTGGCCCTGACGGGCGGGCTTTTTGAAAACCAGATTTATCATTCCGCCTTTCAATCGGTTCTTCGCCGGCGCTGTCCGGGCGCAACAATGATGGTTTTGCGCGTGCCGGGTTCGGTGGGGGCTGCCCGGATGGCTGGATCAGCCCTCTCGGGCCAAGGGCAGAAAAAAGCTTTGGCCGAAAAACTGGTGCCCGTTGAGGCTTTGCCCACGGAGCGGTCCAATCCCCGGTCGCGAGGTTTGCATAAAAAATCCGTGGATCAGCTGGTGCGTCTCTTTGTCGATGAAGAGGCCTTTACGGTGCGGGCGTTGGCTTCGGCGAAGAAAGAGATTCAACAAGCGGCGGGAATCGTCTCCCGAGCGTTGCAAAGGGGTGGGCGGCTTTTTTACATCGGGGCGGGAACCAGCGGGCGGCTGGGCGTTTTGGATGCCAGCGAAATGCCCCCGACTTTTCATGCGCCGCCGGAACAGGTGCAGGCGATTTTGGCGGGAGGGCCGGAGGCCATTTTCCGCGCCCAGGAAGGGGCGGAGGATGATGCCGCTGCGGGCGACAGGGCGGTCCGGGAGAGAAGAATCGGGAAGAGGGATGTTTTGGTCGGGTTGACCGCCAGCGGGCGGACCCCGTTTGTTCATGGGGCGTTGCAAGCGGGAGCCAAGCTCGGAGCCGCCACGGTCCTGGTTACGGCTCATCCCAAATGGAGGCCGGAGCGGGGCGTCATCCATCCGGATGCCGTTGTTTGCCTGGATGTCGGCCCTGAGTTGATCGCCGGCTCCACCCGGTTAAAGGCCGGGACGGTGACCAAGATGGTCTGCAACATTCTCAGCTCGGTGGCACCTGATGGTTCATGTGGTGCCCTCCAACGAAAAACTCAAGGCCCGGGCCATTCGGTTGGTTCGGATGTTGACGAGGGCGGGCGTTGAGGAAGCGGACCAGGCTTTGCGGGCGGCGGAGGGCAAGGTGACTCTGGCGGTGGAGTTGTTAGGGGGTTAACTGTTTCGTCTTTAGTCATGAGGGAACCTCGGGCTTTTCAGCTTCTCTGCATAACTAACGACTAAAAAACTTAATCCCTTTCCCTACAGTTCCCGCTTGTCGTCATTTCGTGGCCAGCCACGCTCGCACTTATGAGGCGGACATTTTTGCTTCTGGCGGGGATCGCATGCTCCGCGGGTTGGGGAGCGGAAGCTGATCTGGCCGGACTCTGGAAGAACACGGCGGTGGGCATCGCCCAGTCGGCGATCATTGTCTCTCAGGAAGGAGCCTTTCTGCATGTGGCCGGATACGGGGTTTGGGCGGGTGGCGGGCCGGGAGTTTGGCATGGCAAAGGGACCATCGAAGGATCACGGGTAAAACTCCCCTTGACCTACACCAAGCTACCGAAGCCGGATTTTGATCCCAAGGTAGAGCTGGAACTGGAGATTTCCCCCGACACCAAAACTCTTTCCGGGACGTGGAGGAACGGGTTGGGAAGAAAAGGCCCGGTGAAGTTTGTCAAAATGGGCGCGGAATCGGCTCCCAAGATTGCCACACCGGCCGAGGCTCCATCAGCCGAGGGACCGAGCGATGGGGCGGAAAAAAAAGAGGAAGCCGCCCAACCCTAAACACCATGCACCCGGCCCCAGTGGACATCCAGCTGGCGGCTGAGACATAGCTTGAGGGCGCGGAGTAGACAGGCGGCTTCCAGTTTCTGGCCGCGAGAGATCATGCTGGCGAGAGGTTCGTCGGGTCGAAGCCGAAGGGCGTCCTGGCATAGAATGGGCCCTTGATCTAGGTCGGGCGTTACGAAATGTGCGGTCACGCCGACGATCTTCACTCCCTTGTCGTAGGCTTGGCGGTAGGCGGAAGCGCCCGGAAAAGCGGGAAGCAGGGAGGGATGAATATTGAGAATCCGGTTTTTCCAGTGCCAGACAAAGTCCGGGGAGAGAATCTTCATGAAGCGGGCCAATACCACCAAGTCGACCCCGGCCTTCTCCAAATGTTCCTGCAGGGTCACTTCAGCTTTCTGCCGGTTGCGGTAATCGATCAGGCGAAAAGGCAGACCATGACGGCGGGCGATCCTGCCCAACTGGGGATGATTGCCAGCCACCAGAACCGGGTCGGCGGCCAACCGGCGGGCTTTCCAATCCTTGAGGATGGCCTCCAGGGCATGGGTTTCTTTCGAGACAAGAATCGCCAGACGGCGGCGACTGCGCGTGGCCATGGCAAATCGGAGGGTCAGCTTCATCCGGAGGTGGCGTGCCAAGTTCTCGAGTTCGGAGCGGATCCGGCGTTCCTCCAGTTTTGCGCCCGACCAGGAGGCCAGCAGGGTCATGCGGAACTTTCCGCGCGCGACCTGTTCCTCGAGCGATTCGATGTTGGCGCCCATGCGGAAAAGTTGCTGGGTAACGGCGGCGATGGCACCGGTGCGGTCCGGGCCCACCAAACCGATCGTGACAAAGGAACGGTTAGTCATTTTCAGTCTCCCCGGTAGGTGCACGAGGCGCGCGGCGTTTCATGCAGGGTGATTTCTGAAAGCCCGGGCAGAAGGGGACTTAATTTCTTCCAGAACCACTGGCACATGATCTCGAGCGTGGGATTCTCCAGCCCGGGAGTTTCATTCAGGCAGGAGTGGTCCAGCTTGCTCAGGAGAGGGCGAACCGCTTCCGCGATTTTGGCGTGGTCGTAGAGAAGGCCGGATTTTGGGTCGATCGATCCCGAGACGCAGACTTCCAGCCCGAAGCTATGCCCGTGCATCCGACGGCACTTGTGCCCCTCGGGAAAGGAGGGCAGTTGCTGGGCAGCTTCAAAATCAAACTTTCGGCGGAGCGTGATCGACATGGAAATAATTACTAGCGATTCAAGAGGCCTAGTTCAACGACGGAGCGGGGCCCTGCAGATGATTGAATCTTTCGGTTTGGTAGGGCCCGACGTCCTCGATGAGGGCGCCTAGTTGAAATTTTCAGCCTGAGGCCTTGAGCCAAGTCGGCTCATCGAGCCCGCCCTACCGGGGAACCGGGTTCTTTTTTTCCGAAAACCATGAGTTTAAAACTTTTTCGAGGCATCCACCCCAAATCGCCAAGCTTGCCGCGAGCAGGAGCAGGCATGGCACGGCGATCCATGACGACTTTTCCTTGAGAAAAGAGGCGAAGTGAATCGCATAGGGTTGGTGCACGAGGTAGATCCCGTAGGAGAAGGAACCCGCCCAGGCGAGAGCTTGGCCCAAACCGGGGATCTTCGCCCAAAACCCCGAGGCGCCGGCGACGACCAAAAAGCAGGCGGTGCCAGTCAGAAAATCGACCACCACGTAACCGTGGGGAATTTGGTAAACTGCCAGCGCGATGGGATAAAGCAGAAGGCCTGCAGCCAAACCGCGACCGCGCAGGAGCCAGTGCTCAAACGTGTCAGGATTCCTGGCGTACCAAGCGCCGAATATCATGCCGAGAGCAAATTCCGGCAAACGGCTGAGTCCGCATCCCCCCAGAACCCATTGGCCGCTGGAGGGGTGGAGGTAGAGAAGATAAATGCGCGCAAAAAAACCGATGGCGAGGGCTGCCGCCAAAAAGGCGACGGGCCCCAGCTTTCTCAGCCCCGCCATCAGAATGGGGAAGAGGGCAAACAGCTGGAGGATTAGGCAGAAGTACCACCAGGCGGCGTTCAGGTAGAAAAAATTATAGTCGATCCAAAGAAAGCGGAGACCGCTGAGGCTGATGCCGCACCGCCAGTCCACCGGCTCGAGGCGGGCCTCAAAAGGGCTGATCAGATAGATGAGATGCGCAAACCAGTACATAGGGTAAAGACGGACAAGCCGGTGAAGGATCCAAGCTCCCCAAGCCACCCCGCCGGGTTTTTCCGCTGCACGGACGGCGGATTGGGCGAGAACAAATCCGCTGGCGACGAGAAAAAGTCCCACGGCATGGAATCCGAGCATCGACACGCCCACAAAAACGGAACGGACCATGGAGTGCAGAAAGGGCAGCATCCCGGTCCATGTTTCGGGCTGGACCACGCCCGGAATAAAATCGGAGCCGATCGGGGAGGGTGGCTTGATCCAGCAGGTGAAAGAGTGAAAATAGACGACCCATAGAATGGCCCAGCCTTTCGTCACATCCAGCCACACCATCCTACCCTTCGCCATGGGGCAGGGTAGGAGGTTGGAGGGGTTAGGCCAATTCCGAACGCAATAGATCGAGCAGTTCCCGCATGCGGGCCTGATGGCGGGGTTCGGAGACCTGTCCGATCAGACAGAAAGCGACGACCAACTCCGCATCCGGATCGGCGAAGGCGACGGAAGAGCGGGAGCCCCCGTGTCCGAAAGCCTTTTCCGAGGAGGCGGAGCCGAACCCGTAGGGTACGGTGGATGCCCCATATCGGTTGCTGTCGAGAATCACTCCCAGTCCAAAATCCACGATATGGGAAAAAGTCAGGTCCTGCAGGCCTTGGCGCCATCGATGAAGGAGCTTTTTCATGGAAGTGGGCTGAAGAATCCTTTTGCCACTCGCCGGGTTGACCCCACCGGCCATCAGGGTTCGGTACAAGCGGGCGAGGTCCTGGGAGGAGCCGCATAAATTTCCCAATTCAGGCATCCACGGAGCCCGTTCCCACCGGCCAGACTTCCACTCCTCCATGGGAATTTCCGCCAGCCGATGTTTTTGGGTGAAGAACATGTTCCCGGATCCCGCAGGCTCCAAAATCATCTCATGAAGATAGTCCGGCCAGGGTCGACCGGCGTGCCGGGTCAGCCATTGACCGAGAAGCCACCATGCGCCGCGCGGGTCATAAGCTGGTTGGCCTGCCTGAAGCTGAAAGTCAGAGGGCTTGGCTTGGGCCAGGACATGATAAATTTCGCTTTCTGTCGCGGAGAGATCGAGCCGGGCAAAACACAGCCCGCTCTGATGGGTGAGCAGGGCGAGCAAATTCAGATGTCCGAGGTGGGAATCCTTCAGTTCGGGGAAGGTGTGTTCCATGGGTTGGTCCCACAGTTCGGGCCTGGTTTCGATCAGACGGAGTGCGCCAACGGAGAGGACAGGTTTGCCGGCGGAGTACCAGCAGACCGAGGCAGTCGGACGGGAAACTTTCCCTCCGGAGAGGGTGAAGGGTTGCCGCGGTGAAATCCGGACAGGGTGTACCCGCTCCAGCGTTGGGTTCCCAGCCCCTCTTCCAGAAGGCGCCGGGTCAGGGGAAGATCAGGCATCCTCTTCCTGTGGGGTGCCACGCGGTTCGTGCCGCAGGGCGACGTGGGTCACTCCGGGAAACTTTTGTCGGAGAGCTTCGGTGACTCGGTTTTCAATTTCAAACACCTGCCGCGTGGTCAGTTCTTCCTCCACCTGAATGTGGAGGTCGATGTGAATGTCGTTGGTCATGCCATGTGAGCGGATGGCATGGGCTCCCCGTACACCATCCACATCCTCCGCGACCGTCCGAATTAACTCGGGATCCAATCGGGTGGCGTCGGACACCACTTTGACCCCTTCAAGAAAAATTTCGTAAATGGCTCGCCCAAGAAACAGCACGATGCCGATGGCCAGCAGGGGATCGAGCCAGTCCATGCCGATCTTCCCGCTGCCTACCGCCGCAATCGCGAGAACGGAGGAGTAGACATCCGTCCGGGTGTGGGCCGCATCCGCCAGCAGCAGGGGACTGGAAACTTCCAACCCCGCGCGTTTTTCCCAGGAGGAAAGAACGTAGCTAGCCCCCAGGCCCAGAGTCAGAAGGCCCAAGCCCCACCAACTGAAATCCGGGGCTGGGCCCCGGTGCATCAACCGATGAACTGCGGCGCCCAGAATTTCCCAAGCACTGAGAAAGAGAAGGCCGGCCACGATAATGGTGGTGAGGATTTCAAATTTGCGGTGGCCGTAGGGGTGACCGGGGTCAGGGGGGCGGGCGGCGGCGGTGATGCCAATCAGGGCGATGACGCTGGCGGCGCCATCGAGCAGGGAGTGCACCGCGTCGGAGAGAACACCCAGACTTCCCAGTTTCCAGCCGATCCCAAACTTGAGGGCCGCCAGCGTGGCATTGACCGTCAGGGCAACCAAGAGGACCCGGCGGATTCGGGTGGTGCGGGCGGCTTCGCTCACGCCCGACGATCCTCCCGGCCGCCTGCCCGGGGAGCGAGATACGAAGCCAAACCCTCACGCAAGGCTACCGGGTGAAAACCAAAAAGATTTTCGGCGGGGGCGGCGTCCCCGCATTGCCCCTCTTCCAGCATGGTGACCTGGTCGGTGGTCAAGGGAGGATGGGGGAGGATCCTTTCCACCACCGCCGCGGCAATTCGGCAGAGTTTAAGGGGCACGGGAAAAAGGACCGGTTTGGAGGCTTTGAGCCAGAGCCAGGGAATCATACCAAGAATCACGTCGGGCGGCTGTTCCACCCAGGTGGGTTTGCGGCCCATGCAATCGGCGATGGCCAGACTTAGATCCTTCAAAGAGACAGGTTGTCCACATAGGTCAAAAGTATTTCCTAAGGCGACCATCTGCCCAAGAGAACGGACCACAGCTTCGGCCACTTCGCCCACTGCCACGGGTTGCAGGATGACCTCTTCGCCCCCTGGGATGGGAACAAACCCCCCGGAAAGCCAGGACAGAGGAGGACGCATCAGCGAGGCGAGCTGGTTGGTGAAAGCATCGCCTTTTCCATAAATCAGGGAGGGACGGAAGATGGTGTGAGCCAGACCGCTGGAACGAACGAGCTCTTCGGCGGTCCATTTGGTCTGGTGGTATCGGGAGGCCGCCCCGGGGCGGGTGCCCAAGGCGCTGAGATGAAGGTAGCGGGGCACATGGGCGCTTTGGGCTGCGGCAATGACATGGGCGGTTCCTTGGACATGAATCTGCTCGAACGTTTGTGCCCCGAGCTCTTGGATGATGCCCACGGTATGAATCACCGCCTTGGCTCCGCGAAAAGCCATGCGGAGGGTGTCGGGTTGGGTCACATCTCCGGGAAAAAACTCCACCCCGACCGGAAGGGGTTGTTTGGGAGGGGTGCGGGCCAGGGCCCGGACGGACAAGCCCTCGGAGGCCAGACCACGGCAAATTTCCCGCCCGACAAAGCCGGTGCCGCCTGTTACGACTATCATATGTCCTCACCCATGGAAGAAATCGTGATCACCACACGGAGCCATACCGAATTTATGCCGATCGCACAACTTTTGGAGAAAGTTGCCGCCCAGCGGGGTTGGCAGGATGGGCTGCTCCACATCGTCATTCCCCACACTACGGCAGGGGTGACGATTCAGGAAGGCGCGGATCCGGATGTGCGGCATGACATGGATCTAGCCCTGGAAAAGGCCGTGCCTTGGGAAAACCGGGGTTACCGCCACGGGGAGGGCAACTCGGCGGCCCATCTCAAAGCGGCGATGTTGGGCAACCATCTGGCCTGGCCGCTGGAAATGGGAAAACTGCGCTTTGGCACCTGGCAGATGATTTATTTTGCGGAGTTCGATGGCCCGCGCACGCGGAGGGTTTGGGTCGGGTTCCAGCCGTTGGCGGCGTAAGGGCTGTGGGGCGGGGATTCAACTGGCGTCTAGGATGTCGTGAACGGCCTGGCTGGGGAAAAGTTTTCCCGGACATTCGGTAGGCTTGGTGTTGATTTCCCGGTGCAGGCGGAATTTAAGTTTGGCGTCCGGCATCATTTTGCGCAGGTACTGCACCAACTCGATGAGGGCGGCGGTTTGGCGTGGGCCAAGCCGGTGGGTGCTGAAATCTCCCACCAGACAGATGCCGATGGCGATCTCATTGAGGGACTCGCTGGCCAGATGACCGCCCTGTTTCTGCATCGACCAGCGCGAACCGACCTCGATCTGCCCGTCCCCCGAGTCGCTGCCGTTCCCGATGACGAAATGGTAGGCGAGCCCGTTTTCCATTCCGCGGGTTTGCCGATGGTAATAATCAAAAATCTTCGCGTTGCCGCCCGGTGTCCCGCTGTGGTGCACCACAATATATT
>RGYX01000310.1 GCA_010031845.1 Verrucomicrobiota bacterium | reverse complement strand
GGCATACCCTTCCGGCATGGTCGTCTTCTTTCTTTTGGCGCTTTCGTCTGGCAGTTGGCTGTTTTGACCGGGTTCACCCAGATCCTCATGTCCGGGGGCTCCGGACTGCTTTCCCTGCCGTTCAGCCGGTCGGTGACCCTGATCTTCTTAGTCTCCTTTCTGGTTTTGGGAACTGGAATCACCCGCGGCCTGGGCGGCACCTGGAAAAGCGGTCCTCTTCTTCCCCGGCTTTACCTTCTGGGAGGAATTCTGGCCTTCCCTCTTGGATTGGGAACCGCCGAAATCCTCTTGCGTTGTGGCCATGCTCCCGGAGCAGTGCAGATCATCACCCAATTGGTCTGGCACTCTTTTGTGCACCACCTTTGGCTGGCTCCGATGGCCTTGGTTCTGGTTTTTCAACTCCTCCCCACGCTGACCGGTCGAGCCGTCACCAGCCTGCCCCTGGGAATCCTTGCCTGGAGTTTACTTCTCACCTTAGGCGGGTGGGCCACCAACAGCCTCGCCAGTCAGGGGCCGATCCCATCCTGGTTACAAAGCATGGGAGTGGTAGCTGCCGTGTTACTTTTTGTCGCCGCCTTGGGAAATACCGTCCTCTTACAACCTTTGGTCGAAGGTCGGATGGACGAAATCCGGCGCAACGTGGCCCTGCGCTTTCTGAGTCTAGGATCTTGGTCCTACATCGCTGCGTACGCTTGGATGATGTTTCTCAGTATTCCTGGGGTGCGACAGAACACTGCCTTCACCGTTGCTTGGAATGCCAACCAAACCCTCTTTCTCTTTTCTTTCCTCGGAAGCATTCTGACAGGCTCCATTTACGCCCTCCTGCCGGTCATTAGGAATCTCGGATGGCCCAGCCACTCTTCCCTGCTCTGGCATTTTTGGTGCACCGCATTGGGGACCGCCATGACCTTCGTGGGCTATGCGTTGGCCGGTGTCCTGCAAGGTTTGGCCCTGAACGATCCAGGGGTTCCCCTCTCCACGGTGGCTAGTTACCTCCGGCCCTTCTTGGTTGTGATTTTGTTTGGTCAAGTTCTTTGGCTCACTGGCCAGCTGGCCTTCTCCTCCCTTTTCTTTGCCACCCTGCTCAAACTTTTCCCCTCCACCGCCCCGATGGCGGTCTTTCCCTCCTCCCGCGCCCAAGGCACCGACTTGGCCCATGCCCAGTATTAATCGCTGATGAAACCCACCCGATCCCTCGCCCTTGTCCTTTTGGCCATGCTCTTTACCTGGGTTGGTCAAATAGCCCTTGGATATTTCCAGGTCGGCAAGTTGGAACCGGTTATCAACGAGGAAACGAATCTTCCCAACCCACCCACCCCAT
>RGYX01000309.1 GCA_010031845.1 Verrucomicrobiota bacterium | reverse complement strand
ATTCATGACGACGTCTTGGACCGGGCGGAATTGAGACGTGCGCGGGCAACCTGCAATGCAAAGTGGGGAACCGAGCTCTCGGTTTTGCTGGGGGATGCCCTTTTTGCCCATGGTTTGCAGCTGGCAACAAAGTTGGAAGACGCGGAAGTGGCGAGAAGAATCGCCGAGGCTTCCCGCAATCTTTGCGAAGGGGAAATTTTGCAAACCCAGAGGCGGTTTGACCTGAAAATGACCACGGCGGACTATCTGCACGTGGTGGGATTGAAAACGGGGGCTCTATTTCGGGCGGCGGCCGAGGTTCCCTTCCTGATTTTCAAGACGGCAGAGGTCAAGCGGGAGGCGGCCCGTTCCTTCGGACATCAGCTGGGGATGGCATATCAGATTTACGATGACTGCCTCGATCTGTTCGGGACGGATGAGGAGAGCGGAAAAACGCTTGGAACGGATTTACGGAAGGGCAAATGGACCCTGCCGGTATTGCATGCCCTCCAGACTTTGCCCAAGGAGGAGTCGGAGGCTTTGCGGGCCCAGTTGGTTCAGGAGAACGCCGGCATCGAGGGGGTGGCGGAAAAGGTGAGGCAAGCGGGTGGGTTGAAGTTTTCCCTGCGCAAGGCGGTGGATTTGTTGGAAAGGGCGAGAGGGGACCTCAAGGTTTTGGGTGACGGGGAAAAAGTCGGTGAGCTGATGGGGATGACGGAGAGATTGACGGACTATCTGAAAACCGCGGACCACCCGTAAGGGGTTTTGAGGCTGGAAACACCGGGAAACCGGGGGATGGGAGGAGCCGGGGGCTGATTCCCCTTTTCGGAGGGAGCGTGGCAGAGTAAGGTTTCCGTGATGTCGGCGGATGCCACCAAAGAACTGGATTTGGAGAATGGGCCGACAGATGAGGAGTTGGTGGCGGAGACCTTAAAGGGGAATTTGGGCTCCTACGACGAACTGATCCGCCGATTTCAAGCCAGGCTCTATGGGGTGATCTATCACCTGACCTCCAACCATGACGACACGAACGACATGTTGATGGAGGTCTTTGACAAGGCTTACCGGAGTCTTCCCACCTTCCGCGGGCAGTCTTCTTTTTATACTTGGATCTATCGAATCGCGATTAACCGGACCTTTAACTTTTTGGACAAGCGGAAGAGGCGGCAGGGGGCGATGAGTTTAAACGAAATCAACGAGGATGGTTTGCCTAAGTTTGACTTTCCCGATCCGATTCAAAGAAACAATCCTTCCAAGTCATCTATGCTCAATGAGTTGCAAAATAAATTGAACGAATCGATGCTTCAGCTGTCGAAGGAGCATAGAACCGTGGTTACCTTATTTGATATTCAAGGACTTGCACATGCCGA
>RGYX01000308.1 GCA_010031845.1 Verrucomicrobiota bacterium | reverse complement strand
GGGACCCAGACAGTCCGTGTGGTCGGTCACCACAAACTCCTTCTCCGATAGCTTGTAGGTCATCGACCAGTTGGCCCCGGCCGTCAGATTGGTGAAGTCGCCGGTTTCGGCGATCCGGCTGGTGCTGTCACTCTTCGAGTAGTTGAAACTAAGGCCGGTGCTTAGCTCGGGAGAAAGGGCGAAGTTGAGTCCCAGGCCGAGGGTGACCTGTTGGTCCAATCGCCGGTAAAAACCGTTGGGGGTGCTTTCGGGAAGGCCGGTGTTTTCCCAGTACGCCGATCCTTCCGTGTAATACGCCAACCGATAGGAGGCGAATGGGGTTAGACTGATTTGGTCCGAAAGATTGACGAAATAGGTTCCGGTCAGACTGTTGTCGGTGCGCGTATAGTAGGTGGGATCCGTGAACACATAGGAAGCGCGCCAGTTGATGGCCACCGCCTGCCGGTCCGTAAAGGAATGCATAAAGCTCGCGGTATAGGCGAAAATAAATTCATTGAGAAAGTTGGTATCCCCCGTTTGGCCCGCGGCGGCGCGCTGTTCCGGGCTGTTGAACCAAAAGTAGGTGTTGTAGTCAAAGGACAGTCCCACGGTGAGCTCGTCGGAAACCTTTTTGTTCATCCGGGTGAAAAGATTCACGAGGGTAAAGTCCTGCACCAAACCGAAGTCGTATAGACCGAGGACATTCTGTTCGCGCGTGGGCTCTTCCTGTTGAAAATAGTTAAAAAAGGAGGCGCGAACCCCGGCTTCCGGAAAAAAATCCTGATATTCAGGCATGGTGGTGATCGTGGGGGCCCAAGCCGCCTCGACGGAGGAGATGGCCTGCCACGAGGCCAGAATGAATTGGGAGTTTTTGGCATAACTGGCGTTGGAGAGCCAATTGTAGGTTTGATCCACCCTCAATCGGGCAAAGGGCATGGTGGGAATTTCCCGCATGAGTTGCAGAGAGCCGAGATCCTGGGAGACGGCGGATGATTCCACCGGAGCCTGGTTGTCCGATGGTGTTTTCCCCAGCTGTTGGGCTTGCCGGTCGCGGAGCTGTTGGGCCTGAGCATCGATCGCCGCCTGTTGCGACACCGCCCCAGGAATGCCTGCCTGGGGGAAGGAGCGCGCCGTGGCAAAACAGAGTATGGCCATGATCGCCACCGATCTGGACACACCCGTACGCCTAGAATTGAGAAAAAATCTCTTTTCCACCGGCAATATTCATAGTGTTGAGAAATTCTCAACACAACATATAGGTGGGCTTTTTTGGGGGCTTTGTTATTAACTTTGAGGCGTAAAAACTAGCGGTAACTCTTCAGCATGGTCTGGATGCGGTTTTTTACGGACTGAGCCAAAGTTTGGGGTGA
>RGYX01000307.1 GCA_010031845.1 Verrucomicrobiota bacterium | reverse complement strand
GCGAGGGGGATGTTGCCGGAACGTTCGGCAAAATTGGCCAGAAAATCGAGTTTACGGGGGTCACCCGAGGCTTTCGACTTGGCCTTTTTCCACTGGGCCTCGGCCATCGGAATTTCACGCAGTTCCTGGGCCACCCGGGCCTGAAACACGTCAGCCAAAAAAGGATCCAGGGGCTCTTTGGCATCGCTGGCCTGGTTTAGTTCATCCCGGATGGTGGCCCACTTTTTAAGTTTGGCCAGGGCATCCAACCGGAGCAGGAAGCCGCGACCCTGGCGTACGGAAGGAAGGGCCAACACGCCCTCGGGATCGTTGTGCCGACTGAGAAACTCGGCCAGGGCCAGTTGATCCTCTGCGGTGCCGTGGGACCAGGTTTTTTTTGCCTCCTCGAGGGTGGCGCCCCGCCAGTCGGGATGGATTTCGAGCAGTAGGGATTGGGTGGCGAGACGGTCCGCGGTCGAGGCTTTCGAATCCAGCTCCATCAAACGGATGAGTTCCTGGGTCTCCTTTTCGCTGCGGTCCGGCGAAGCGATCAGCAGGCGGCGCGCTTCAAGATGGTGGGGATCGTTCTGGGCGGCGATCAGCAGCAGGGTGGCGCGACCGGAGGTGCGCTCGGCGGGATCCGGCGAATCAATTTGGCCCCGGGCCCGCATGAGTTCGGCCTCGATTTTTTCGCCCCCTTGGGCCTTTTCGGCCGTCTCCCCCTCAAGGGCCTTGGCTTTCTCCGTTTCCCCCCTGAGGCGCAAAAGACTGGCGGCAATGGCCGCGATTTTCGGATTGGCCCGTCCGGCAATTCCGATGCGTTTCAAAAAGTCATCCGCCAAATCCAGTCTTCCCGTCTGAAGCGCGGCGCGCAGATAGGCAACTTGATCCTCGGTGGTGGATTCGGAACTCTCCGCCACAGAGCGCCGGTAAACCAAGGTCTCGGCGGAACCCGAACCCTCATACATGTCGGCGAGCATGCGGAGAGAGCGTAGGTTCTGCGCATGGAGGCCGTGCGCGGATTTGGCGGCCTGATAGGCCTCGATGAGCGATCCTTTCTTCAGGAAACCGTCCGCCTGATTCATTAACTGGTTGGCCCGCCACGCTTTCAGCGCCCGGTAGGCCGGAAGCGAGGCCCCTCCGAGCAAAGTAAGAACCAAAAGGGCAAACATGCCCAAAGCGAGGCGGCCTTTTACGCGGGCTTGAATGGCCTCGTTTTCCCGCATTCCCATGAACTTCTTGTAGCGAAAGGGGTCATTCAGCCCAAGCCCTCCCGCAGGCTTGGCGGGGGTGCCCTGGGGCGCTACAACGTATCCTTTCCGGCAGTGTAGCTCAGCCTGGTAGAGCAAGGGACTCATAAGCCTTGGGTCG
>RGYX01000306.1 GCA_010031845.1 Verrucomicrobiota bacterium | reverse complement strand
CGTGGGTTGGATTGGGACCTTGCTTGGAAAGCATAAGGTAAACATCGCCAGCATGACCCTGAGTCGGAGCGCACCTGGATCCAAGGCATTGAGCGTACTGAATTTGGATTCGGCGCCCGGGGAAGAGGTGTTGAAAGAAATGTTGGCCGATAAAGACATCACTTCGGTCAAAGTGGTGAAGATTTAGGGCCTCTGGTATTCGAAATAGGGTACGGACGCGTATCCTTACGCGTCCTAGGACGGCTCGGAGAGCCGTCCGTACCGAGATTTGTGATAGTTCAAGGTTTGATGAAATGGGCTTATTCGCAAGGAGTTATCAAGATATACGATCTTGTTCAAAATCGTTGATCGGTAATAACAAAACAGGATGGTGCCCCTATTTCTTCCAAAGTTATTCACATGGTGGTTCTGCGGTTGTTCGGGCCTATTGGAGCGATTCTCGAGGGTTTCTCAGATTCTGATAGGGTTCGGGATATGAATGGGACATGGCTGATCGGCTTACTGGTGATGTGCGCCACTGTCTGGGGTGAAGAAAAGTACCCGGATGGAATGACTATCTTGGAGACGTCGAAGAGCGGGGAGATGCGGTTGGTGACGGGGAACAAGGCAGAAATGGAAGTCCTCAGGGAGCCGGCTTCCACCTTCAAGGTGGTGATTGCTTGGGCGGCTTTGGAGTCGGGGTTGGTTCAGGATGTGGAAAAGCCCCTCGAGGGTGCCGACGGTTTGGGGTTAAGGGAGTCCCTTCAGAAATCGATCAATCCCCCTTTCGCCATTCTGGCGGAAAAAATCGGGGCCGACCGTTTGGGCGAATTTGCGGGAAGAAGTGGCCTGATTGAGGGGACGATTCCGAAGGATTGGATGAGGGCGGGAGGACAAGAGGCGGCGCATGCGGCCGATTTGAAAACGACCCTGGAACGTGAGCACGAAATGGCGGTGGCTTGGATGAGGGGTGCTGCCCCATGGAACGGGGATGCGGGAAAGAAGTTGCAGGAGGCGCTGGTTTGGAGAGGTCAGAAGGTTTTGTTGCGGGCCAAAACGGGCTCGTTTGGAGGGTGTCTTTGGATGACGGGCTACGGGGAGGACAAGGCCGTGACGGTTTTCATGGCCGGTCCGGCGACCCGGCGACCGGAGATCATCAAGGCGTTTTACAGCCGATGGGGGGTTGAACCGGTCAATCTGTAGATTCGTCTGCCGGTGATTGAGCCGTGGAAGCCGGTAGGGTAGGGTTTGGCGATGCGGATTCTTTTTTTGGGCGATGTAGTGGCCGAGCACGGCAGGGATGCGGTCAAGGAGCTCATGCCCCAGTTGATCGAGGAGTTCGCTCCCGATTTCATCGTGGTGAATGGGGAA
>RGYX01000305.1 GCA_010031845.1 Verrucomicrobiota bacterium | reverse complement strand
TCCTTCAAAAAGTGCTCAATCATTGGCACCGGGATGGCAGTGCCCTCTTGGGAATCACGGTCATAGGCCATCATCATGCCGGACAGCATTCCGTTTCTCATCAACGGGAGCGTGTAGCTGTCATCCCGTTTCGGCAGGGAAACCCTGACCCCGTAAACCAGAAACCCCGCTTCATCGGATGGGTAACGCCCCACTCCCGCAGACAGAATTTCAGCTTGGTTCCTTAACATCTCCCCGTTCCGCTCCAATTGCCAGACCTCGGCGGTATCCCCTGCCTTCAAATGAGGACCAAGCCCGACTCCGGCAAAACCTTTCAGAAACTCGGGGTCGGTCGGTTTGAGTAAGGCCAGATTGGCCTCGTAATCGATGGCCTCCAATTCGGCGGAACATTTTTCTGCCGACCCGGGCTTTTCAAGCCCCACCTCTGTTCGGTTGGCCACCAAGGAGGCGGTGACCAGAACCCTGCCGCCGGACAGAACCACCCCCGTCCCGCTCAGCCCAAAGGGGGATTTTTTTTGCCACGGCCGGAACTGGTCAAACGGCTGGATGGATGTCCTGACGCGCACTAGGGAACACCGCAACTCATTGGAGGTCGCCGCCTGGGCCCTTAGCCCAACCCCCAGAGAGACCAACAAAAGAAGCTGGAATAACCTCGTCATTTGACCTCCGCCCCAGGAAAGGAACCCTTGGCCAATCGACGACCATCGACTCCGGAACGGTTGGCTTCGGTGATCCCATATTGCGCCATGATTCTGGGCGTGGCTTGATCCACCTCGTATTTCTTTAAAACCGCAGGCCGCTGGTCCCCTTCGAAACGGATTACCGTTCGTTCGCCACCCTCCCGCAATGCCGGTTCCACATCGGACAAGGTTCGGATTCTCTTGCCATTGATCTCACGCACCACCTGGCCAGCCAACCCGCGCAGGTAAACATTCAAGGGATCCGGCAGGACGGAGGATAGCACCACAGGCTCCGGGGTTTCCCGGTAAATCTGATCCTGCCCAAATAAGGCGAAGGTTTGACGTAAACGGAGGTCTGCCGCTCCTGAGAGCACAACCATCAGATTGGCGGTCAAAGGCTGGAAAACCAAACCTCCGTAGAGCACATATCGGGGGGGCGGTTCATAAAGGATCTCATACATGGAGAACATTTCCGCAGGGCGAAGGTTGAGAGTCGCCTTCTCAAGTTTTTGGTTCCGCCAAAGCTCCAACTCCACCGGGTTTCCTGCAAATTTTCGCTCCACAATCTCTTCGAGCTGGACAGGTTGACCTTGGAGCCGGACAGAGCCGTCGCTTTCGATCGGGTGCCCGTCGATCGAGAGAAGCACATCCCCTTTTCGCAGAATCCCAT
>RGYX01000304.1 GCA_010031845.1 Verrucomicrobiota bacterium | reverse complement strand
ATCCCTGCGGCCCGAACGCCTGACGGCTAGTTTAAGGGGCAAGATTAAGATTAAGTAAACTGTCGGGTTTCTGGTTCTAAGATTCATTCCACCTCAAACTTCTACTTCATCGAGCGCGTGGCATCCCTGCGGCCCGAACGCCTGACGGCTAGTTTAAGGGGCAAGATTCAGATGAAGATGATTGAAGCTGAGGGCCACAGGTTAGAGGCTACAGGTAGGGCCCGATCTCCGAGCGGGCCGAGTTGAAATGCGGGCCGCCGGGACTGCTTCGCCAAGGCTGGCAGTCCATGGACGTCGGCCCCTACCGAGCGCTAAATTTACGAAAATGGAATGAATTACGGATGTGGGATCGAAATGAGATTCATTATTTCAGGTCAAAGTAGGCGGCGGAGAGGGGGGGCAGATCGGGGAGAGAAAAACCGGAAGAGGCAAGATCCTTGGCGGAGCATGAGATGGAAGAAGGGGTGGAGTTGGATAAAAGATCCGTGCCCGTGAGGATGGCATCGGGGGAGGTGGTGAGGGCCGCTGCTGCCTCGGGAGAAAGTTTCAAGGTGGCCTTGGTGATGGTGTCCTTGGGGTGAAGGTTGGCGACGACGAGAACGGATTTTTTGGCCACGGGATCGTGGCGAAGGAAGGAGTAGAGCCAGTGTCCTGATTCCTTGCGGTCGATGCGACCATAGGTGGGATTTCCCCGGTTGGCCGGATTCAAAGGGTAAAAGTTTCCTTGGGCAAGGGCGGGGTGGCTGAGGCTACGGATCAGACGGCCATAAAAGGAGCGCAGGTCCTTTTGTTCGGCGGAGAGTCCGCCGCCGTCGTATCTTCCGCCGTGGATCCATTTCTGAAGTTCCGGCACGGACCAGAAGTCAAAGAAAGTGGTACGACCCTTGTCGAGTTCGAAGCCGGCGGCTCCGCAGTCGGCCGGTTCGCCGACTTCCTGGCCGTAGTAGACCATGATCGGCCCCCGAGAGAGTCCGAAGAGAATCGCGCTAACCGGTCGACCGACCTTGGCCCCGTGTCCCCCCCAATGTTGGGGGGAGGCCACGCGGATTTCGTCGTGGTTTTCCGCATAGCGGACGGAGTTATCTCCGACAAAACCTGGCCGGGCGGCGGCGTCCAGGTCATTGGCCGAGGCCTTGGCCCCGTAAATTTCCATCAGACGCTTGTAGGCGTCGTGGCCGTAAACGGCATCGAAGCCGGCCTCGATCAGGCTGATGGGGTTGGAGTGGAAGGGGGCAAGGTCGGGATTGGCATCGGGAACCTCCAGGCGGACGTCCCCCTCGTAACATTCGGCATAGAAGAAGGTGTTGGGATTCCGCCCCCGGGCGCGGGCCAAGGCCCAGTGCCAGAATTCGGACGGGACGATATGGGAGACGTCGCAGCGAAAGCCGTCGACCCCG
>RGYX01000303.1 GCA_010031845.1 Verrucomicrobiota bacterium | reverse complement strand
GAGCTTCTGCCGATCGAGGGGGAGCCCACGGTGGGCAAGCAAGTGGGATTCACCCCGTTGGTGAAGGCGGATCGTCTGGCCAAAGCCATCGGCGTGAAGGCCTGCTATGTCAAAAACGACACAGTCAATCATCCGACGTTGAGCTTCAAGGATCGGGTGGTGGCGGTGGCCCTTTCGAGGGCGCGGGAGCTGGGTTTCAAGGTGGTGGCCTGCGCCTCCACGGGAAATTTGGCCAACTCGGTGGCGGCCAATGCCGCGAGCGCCGGGTTGGAGAGTTGGGTGCTGATTCCGGCCGACCTCGAGGCGAACAAGGTGCTCAACAGCATCGTGTACGGGACAAATGTGGTGGGGATTGAGGGCGCCGGAAAGTACGGTTGGGGTTTCGTGAATGTGAACTTGCGGCCGTACTATGCCGAGGGGTCCAAGACCGTCGGGTATGAAATCATGGAGCAGTTGGGCTGGAGAGTCCCACGACATACCGTGGTCTGCATGGCCAGCGGCTCCCTTTTGACGAAGGTGCACAAGGCATATGGTGAATTCACCAAGCTGGGGCTGATTGAGAAGGCGCCTTTCACCATTCACGGGGCGCAGGCGACCGGTTGCAATCCGATCACGGCGGCCAGGAAGAGCGGCACGGATCTTATCCGGCCGGTTCCGCATCCGAAGACCATCGCCAAATCCCTGGCGATCGGAACGCCGGCGGACGGATACTATGCCGTCAAATCGATGGCCACGACGGGGGGATGGTCGGAGGACGCCACTGATGAGGAGATCATCGAGGGAATCCGGCTCTTGGCCGAAACGGAGGGAATTTTTGCGGAGACGGCCGGCGGGGTGACCGTGGCCTGTGCCAAAAAGCTGGTGGAAACCGGCAAGATTCCGAAGAACGAGGAGGTGGTTCTCTGCATCACCGGGCACGGGTTGAAAACGGTGGAGGCGTTGGCCGGGCATCTGGGAACGCCGTCCAAGATCAAGCCGACCCTGAGGGATTTCGACGCCCTTCTTTCGTCCGGACTCGCCAAAGCACACGCCAAGGCCTAGAAATTCAAACATGGCCGTTTCCGTCAGCATTCCGACCCCGTTGCGTGCCCTGACCGGGCAGAAGGACACTGTGGAGGTGGACGCCAAGGATGTGCAGTCGATGTTGGCCTCTCTGGAGAAGGCTTATCCCGGGATTCATGACCGGTTGGTGGACGAGAAGGGCGAGGTGAGGCGGTTCGTGAATATTTATGTGGGGGGAGAAGACATCCGGTTTTTGCAGAACCAACAGACACCGCTGAAGGCGGGCGATGAAGTGAGTATTGTGCCCGCCATTGCGGGAGGTTGATCCCATGGGTGCGAAGAATGTGAGTCTCCGGTACTGGCTGACTTTTGAGCCGGAGATCGGGAAGAAGCCTTTGCTCTACTTG
>RGYX01000302.1 GCA_010031845.1 Verrucomicrobiota bacterium | reverse complement strand
CACCCCTAATTGGCCTTGTGATTTCTGTCGTCATTCCGAACCGGAACCACGGGCCTTTTCTGGAGCGATGCCTGCTCTCCGTTCTGGAGAGACCAGAGCTGCCTGACAACATCTGGGTGGTTGATGATGCCTCAGACGACAACAGCTTGGAGGTTCTTGGCCAGCTTCAGGCCAGGCATCCCAAAATCCGGCTGCTGAAAAAAGACCAGCCTCGCGGATTGCTTCGGAACATCAACGAGCTGCTGCCTGAAATCCCATCCGGGCATGTGCTGTTTCTGGCGGCGGACGACTATCTGTTGCCTGGGGCACTCACACGGATGCGTCAGATCCTATGCGAACACCCTCAGGTGGGTGCGGTGGTTTGGGACCTGACAATTGAATCCAGAGTTCGGCTGCGACCGCCCCACAATTACCGGCCTTTCCGTGGGGGTGGATATTTTTCTCCGGAGAAAGTCCCGGGACGATTCGGTTATCTTCCCTTTGTCGGACAGGCATTGTTTCATGTTTCCGCCTTGCAGAAAATGGGAGGCTTGCCGGAAGCTCTTCGTTGGCATGCCGATCATCATTTGGCCTGGGTTTTGGGTCTGCGACAGGGGATTTTCTACGAACCCCAATGTCTGGGCGTTTTCCAGGAGATGGAAAAGTCCTACAGCTCCGGAATGTTCGGGGAAGAACAGTCGGAGGTTCTGCGGGCGATGGTTCAGGAATGGGAGAAGCCAGCTTATGCGGACATTCGGGGAGGCTTGATTCGCGGCGGAGCCTTGGCGGTCTTTGGACGGGATTCCCTGGCGACCCTGCCCTGCATCCCCGGCGGACGAACGTATCTCACCCATGCCCTGAAACGATGGTGCATAGGACAGGGGATCCGCGGATGGTGGAGACACCCGCTTCCTTCGGCCTGGTCCCATTGGCTGAAGAAGTTGAGGCCGGAAGGAGCCATGAGCCTGAAAAGCCATGTGCGACGTCCGCTGCTACGGGAGTACCGCAAGATTCTGAAACATCTTTCCTGGGGATCCATCCCCCTGGAAGTGGCGGGGGAAACTCCGGAGTTTCTCCGGCAACGCGGTCCGGATGAGGGGAAGGTTCTTTGGCGCGGAGAGGCCAATCTGCCTGTTGTTCAAGCCTCAGGATTTGCGGGAAAGCCCCATCCGAATCTCAGTCAGGGTCAACCGGCGCGGAAGCGTGGGGTCTGGCTCGCGGAGCTGCCCGAAGCCGAGGTGCATGGACCCAGTATCGCCGTGACGACACGCGGGAGGGTGATGTTGGCGGACGTCAGCATTGAATGGAACAAGATTCCGGAAGATCACGGAATCATGAGGAGATTCTTTTTGCCCAAGGCGGAAACACTGAAGGGAACCAGTGTCTTGCTGGCCTCCACTGGAGGGGGAACTTATCACCACTGGATGATG
>RGYX01000301.1 GCA_010031845.1 Verrucomicrobiota bacterium | reverse complement strand
CCCCAGCCGGATTGCCTTGGCCGTGCAAAGGGGTCGCTACAACACCATCGGACTGATGATCACCGACCTCAACAACCCATTCTTTAGCCATTTCGCATCCCAGCTCGAATTAGCGGCAGAAAAGAAGGGGTTTGACCTGATCATTGAACACAGCCGATTTGACCTGGACCGAGAGAATCGCTGTCTGAACAACCTACTCGACCGACAGGTGGACGGCATCATCGCACATCTTGTGGATCCCCATGCCCAAAGGGGGATTCTCGAAGAAAAAATCAAATACGGGGTTCCCATTCTTGTGCTCGGCCCGCAAACCAACTCTCCTCTCCCTGTGGACTCGATTGCGACCGATTTCGAAGACGGTCTGACACAGGCTCTGCTCCACCTCAAGGAACTTGGCCACTCCCGCATTGGGTTCATTCGGACACTCGCAAAAAACCAATTGGATTTTCGGCAGGATGGTTTTTTCACTGTGGCTACACGACTTGGATTTGCCGCAAAAGACTTGAGCTTTGAAGCGTCCGACCAAAGTCTAGCCGGAGCCAAGGATGCCTTCAATCGGTTGATCAAGGATCCGCAGCGCAAACCCACCGCCGTGATCGGTCTAAATGATCTTTGCGCCATCGCCTCTTTACGGGGGGCTTGGGAAGCAGGCCTTCGAGTTCCCCAAGACATTTCTGTGATTGGCTTCGATAATATTTTGCTCAGTGACTACACCTGCCCAAGTCTGACGACAATCGCCCAACCTATCTCCCAGATATGCCTCGAGGCCCCAGCACCAAAAACTCTTTCCTCAAAACTGATCATTCGAGAAAGCACTGGCCACGCTCCGCTGAGCTAACTTCTTAGTCGCTCTTTTCGTTGCCCAAAGACAACTCTTGGCCAAAGATAGTTTATGAAATCTTCTCATCCGCTGCGCGTGGGCTTATTCGGCATCGGTCTTGAGGCCTACTGGCCCCAGTTTGAAGGATTAAAACCAAGGCTGGAAGGCTACCTCAGCCAAGTGGCCGGCAAGATCGCTCGGCCGGGTGTCGAGATCTGCAACCTCGGCCTCATCGATTCCCCAGAAAAAGCCATGGAAGCCGGCCATGCCATGCGACGAGCGGACGTGGACATCATCTTCCTCTACGTCACCACTTATGCGCTGAGTTCCACCGTACTTCCCGTGGTCCAACGGGCCAAGGTGCCGGTGATAATCCTCAATCTCCAGCCCGTGGCGGCCATGGACTACAAGACTTTCAACAAAATGGGCGACCGCACCAAAATGACCGGCGAATGGCTGGCCCACTGCGGCGCCTGCCCCGTGCCGGAGATCGCCAACGCTTTCAACCGCGCCCGCATCGGCTTCCATCAAGTCACTGGCACCCTGCAACCCGGCGATCCTGCTTGGAAAGAGATCGACGACTGGATCG
>RGYX01000031.1 GCA_010031845.1 Verrucomicrobiota bacterium | reverse complement strand
AAGGCAATGCCCGATGCAATGCTTTTCAATCGTTTGCCATCACGGTCAGCTAAATACATGAAATGCACTAATAGTGGTTAGAAGCGGTTGTGCCAGTTCCGTTTGTCACTCTAATGAGCCCTTTGGTCACAATCTGTTTGATTAATTACATAATACTAGAGATCTTTACTAACAGAAATGCTCGCATGACTAATGCCATAAAAACCTTTGTTTTGCTGGAGGATCGCCCCATCCTGCGGTCGGCTTTGCTAGAGCAATTGAGGAGTCCACCTTGTGCCACTGGATGTGCCGATCCCTTCCATCCGCCAGCGTACGATCAGCGTGGTTTACGGGGAGAATTTTACCCCGACTTGTGTCCATTGGTGGTTGGAACGCGGGGCGGTAGGAATCTGGGACTTGAAGGATAGTTTTGATGATATTCAAAATGGCATTTTCACGGCAAATGTCGGCAAACCGCTCCTAAGTCGTGGCATTGATAAAATGCTAAGCACGGCTGATTCCAATGTCGGAATGCATCGGTTATCGAAACGAGAGCTGCAAGTGGCCAAATTGTTGGTTCTAGGCAACTCCACCCGAGAGGTGTCCAGCCAGTTGGGGGTCACGGAGGGAACCATCAAGAATCAGCGCAAATCGGTTTATCGCAAATTGGGAATTGTCCGCGCCTCCCAACTCCCGCATGCCATGGGGAACGGATTTGCCCACCTGCAGAAATGATGGGTTCCCGGGACTCGTCAGAGCCCCGCCAGGGTTCGAATAAACTTCGCTCTAGCGCACTGGTTACCGTTGTTGGCGGGTGCATTCTTTTCTAGGTCTCCTTGGTGCTATTTCTTTCCTGCGTCTTAAGGCGTTAAGCCTTGCTACATTCCTTTGGGCTTTCCACTAGATCCTTTTGATTAAGTCCTGGCACACTTTTGCGGCCTCAAAGTGCTCTCTTGCGATCCTTAGCGCTTCCTGGGAGTGAAGTGCGTAGTCGCGGGTGACCTGATTGAGGGACTCAGCGGCCTCTTGCATGGTGGTAAAGGGGATGGCTCCGCATCCCGAAGGGAGGTGCCGACTCCATCCCGTCTCCTGAACAGGTAACAGGCGCTGCGGCAACTGAACCAACCGGTTTTTGCGGCCACGTAGCCATGCTTGGCCACACTCCACTCCCCAGCCGAACTTTGTAAAAACATCCTGTAGGCCAAATGGTCCGGCACAACCTCCTGGGGTTCTGCCAAGTCCCAGCCAAGGTTCTTTAATCTTTCCGCTGGTCGTTTCCCGTCAACTCCCATTCCCATGGCGATGCGGAGATGGGTTCCTACTTTTCCAGGCAACTCGGCAAACTTTTCAAACTCGAGGTCCTTTTGGCCATAGGATTGTCCTTCCCAGATTTTGGGTTGGTAGCTGGCCCAATTCATCACTGTGGTCCATGGGGCTTGGGCGGGAACGGGGACCTGGCTCCACTGCTCCAAAACGACCGGCTGAACGGTCGGCTTCCAGGTAATTCCATCCACGGGGACAGGGCAATCGGGTTGGCCTACGGAGAGGCCAAAAGTGAAATGGCTGTCGTGATCCCGCAGTCGACCCGCATACAAAGGATCAGAGCCATCCAGTAGCCCGATCTGGCAAAACATGGGGTCGCCATCGATAAACATTTTGTGTCCAACCCTGACTTCGTAATCACGCAGCCAGCCGGCGCTCGAAACATTTACCAGAAGGTCGCCGTGCCGAAGCCACTCTCTCGCCACTTTTTCCCCGGCACCATAAAACCTCCCGTCCGCCCCGTTACGATAAATCCAGGACTCAGCCAGATCAAAATCCCCGAAGATCTTTTTCAGGGATTTTAGGGCAAAGGAGCAGTCGTTCGTGATGGTTCCGGCCTCGGGGTCGTAAGGCCAAGCCCCTGAATCCTCCAAATAAAGCACCTCGTGGCCCAGGGCCTGAAAGCCCAGAAGGTATTGCAGGTAATCCCAGATCACCCCGCCGAACGGGTATTGGCCGACCAAACCGGTGATGATGATCCGCATCCCCTGACTCTAAAATAGTGGGGCTCGGTTGGCGACCATCGCATATGTGCGCAACCAGACGCATTCTATCCACAATTCCATGGCTTGGGCATTGAGATGAAGGCGGGATAGGGGGAAAAGAGAGGATGGCCGAGGCTTCCACCCCCATGATGCGGCAGTACCAAAAACTGCGGGGTCAGGTTCCGCGCGATGCCCTACTCCTTTTCCGGTTGGGGGACTTTTACGAGCTGTTCATGGGGGATGCCGAGGAGGGGGTACGTTTGCTAAACCTGACCCTGACCAAGAGGAATGGCGTGCCCATGTGCGGCCTGCCCTTTCACGCGGCAGAGGGGTATGTGACAAAACTTCTGGCGGCCGGCAAACGGGTCGCCCTATGCGATCAGGTGGGTGAAGTGAAGCCAGGGCAGATGGTGGAACGGGCGATCACCCGGATTCTCAGCCCCGGGTGTGCCGTGGGGGTTGAGCTTTCCGAGCCCAAACTCCCGCGTTGGCTGGCGGCCGTGCGGCGGGGCGATGGAAAAAAGGTGAATTGGGGCTTTGCCCTGCTGGATGCCACCACGGGGGAATTGCGACTTTCCGAGCCGGCGGACGAAACGGCATGCCGCGAGGAAGTTCGGCGGGCGAATCCCGTGGAGATTCTATTGGCGGAAGAGGAGAAAGGGGTGCAGGAGTGGTTAGACCCTGGCGCCACGGTAACCCGGATTCCGGAATGGACGCTGGAGGAGGAGACGGGGCGAACCCTTCTTTGTGATCATTTTCGGGTCCAAAGTTTGGATGGGTTTGGCTGTCGGGGGTTAGGTCCGGCGGTGGCCACCGCCGGTGCCTTGGTCCGCTATCTGACAGAGACCCTGAAGCATGCGGCCCAGCATCTCCAGGCGCCCCGACCGTTTCGATCTGAGAACTGTCTTCGCCTTGATTCAGCGACACAGCGGAATCTGGAAATCCTGCAGCCGGCCATCCCCGGTCCGGACACCAGCCTGATCCGGGCGATCGACCAGACGGTGACGGCCATGGGGGGTAGGGAGTTGCGCAGTTGGCTGATTCGACCTCTGCGAAATTGCATGGAGATCGAGGCTCGGCACGAGGCGGTGGAGGGGTTTTTGGAGGATGCGGGGCTGTTGGATGACTTTCGCGAGACCCTTAAGGAAGTGAGGGATTTGGCAAGGTTGACCGGTCGAATTGCCAGCGGGACAGGCAACGCCCGCGATCTGGCCGCGCTCCGTTTGACTCTGGAGGCCTTGCCCCATGTCAAACAATGGGTTCGTGAAGTGAAGGGGGTCTTGGTCAAGGAGTGGGCGGGAAAGATTGAGGTGGAGCGGGAACTGGCGGAGGAACTGACCCGAGGTGTGATGGAGGAGCCCCCCGCCAGCACGCGGGAGGGGGGGATGATTCGGGACGGCTACGATCCGGCGTTGGACGACTATCGAAAGGCGATGCGGGAGGGACGGAACTGGATCGCCGATCTGCAGGCCAGGGAAATTGAGCGGACGGGGATCAAGAGTCTGAAAATCCGGTTCAACAACATATCCGGATATGGCATCGAGGTGACTAAGACCAACCTGGATCAGGTCCCCAAGGAGTATGTGCGGAAACAGACCTTGGCCGCGGCCGAAAGGTTTATCACTCCGGAATTAAAAATGATGGAGGAAAAGATTTTGGGGGCGGAGGAAAAGGCCGTAGCCAGAGAGTTGGAACTCTTTGCGAAATTGCGTGAGTCGGTGTTGGTCCGAGTCGCCTCCTTGCAGAAGACGGCGGAGGCTTTGGGCAGCCTCGATGCGTTAGCCGGATTGGCAGCCACGGCCCGGAGATGGGGGTATGTGCGTCCCCAGATGCGAGGGGACGGGAAAATCCACATTTTGGGTGGACGGCATCCGGTGGTGGAACAGCTTTTGGCGGGGGGAGCGGAACCGTTTGTCCCCAATGATCTGAATCTGGGTGAGGACAAGGGAACGCTGATCGTGTTGACCGGACCCAACATGGCGGGGAAAAGCACCTACCTTCGGCAGTCGGCGTTGATCTGTCTTCTGGCGCAGGCGGGTTCGTTTGTTCCCGCGAAAAAGGCGGAGCTTCCGGTTTTGGACCGCATCTTTACCCGAATCGGGGCGGGGGATGACCTGGCCCGCGGGCAGAGCACCTTTTTGGTGGAAATGAATGAAACGGCGCTGATCTTGCACAACGCGACTGAGGAGAGTCTGGTCATTCTGGATGAGATTGGACGCGGAACGAGCACTTTGGATGGGCTGAGCATTGCCTGGGCCGTGGGCGAACATCTGCATGATACGGTGAAAGCCAAAACCCTGTTCGCCACCCACTATCATGAATTGGCAGAACTGGCTCTAACCCGCTCGGGAGTTCGAAACTTTCGCGTGGCGGTTCGCGAGGATAGGGACCGGGTTGTCTTTCTTCGTCAGATCGTGGAGGGCGAGGCCGATCGCAGCTACGGGATTCAGGTGGCGAGGTTGGCGGGACTGCCTGCGGAGGTTTTAAAGAGAGCGGAGGAGATTTTGCACGGACTGGAGGAAAGGGAGACCGATGCCTCAGGCAAGCCGGCACGGATCAAGCCGCGCGAGGGAAAGAGTCGCAAGGCAAGGGACACCGGTACGCCGGACCTATTTGGGTAGGGAAAATCCGCGAAACTGGGTTAGGATATTTCAAGTGAAGCATCCCAAGAAGGTTCTAATTCTTTCCACCAGTGCAGGAACGGGACATTTGCGTGCTGCCGCGGCCTTGGAGAAATCGTGTCATGAGATCCCGGGAATTGCAGAGGTCGCCCATGTCGATGCGTTGGCTTTCACCAACAAGCTTTTCCGGGATTTCTATTCCAAACTTTATATTAAACTCGTCCAGGATGCTCCGACGCTGTTGGGCTGGTGGTACGAAAAAAGCGACGAACCTTGGAAGACGGACCGGATGCGTCTTTTGCTGGATCGTCTCAATACCCGCCCCTTGGTGCGATTGTTGGCCAAAATGCAGCCGGATATCACAGTGTGCACCCACTTTATGCCGGCAGAAATCATCTCCCACCTGATTACCCAAAAGGCGATTCAGGCAAAACTTTCGATCGTGGTGACGGATTTTGACTTTCACGCTATGTGGCTTTCCCGTGCGTTTCACCGATACTTCGTGGCGCTGGATGAAACGAAGGCTTATCTGACCGCCCTGGGTCTTCCGGGGGATAGGATCACGGTGAGTGGGATCCCGGTCGACCCGGAATTCGGTAAGAATCGGGATCAACCGGCCCTTCGTCAAAAACTTGGGCTGCGGGCGGATTGTCCGGTGATTGTGGTTTCGGCGGGTGCTCTGGGCGTGAATCCGGCGGAGCAGGTGGTGAAATCTCTGAGGCAGATGTCCCAAAGGGCGCAGGTGGTTGTGATCAGCGGGAAAAATCCTGAGGCCAAGGCCCGGGTGGAGGCAGAGTTGGCCAAAACTGTGGAGTCTCCGGGTAAGGCGGAGTTCCGGGTTCTGGGTTATGTGGACGACATGCCTTCCTGGATGGGGGCCGCAGATCTGTTGGTCAGCAAGCCAGGGGGGATGACCTCGGCAGAGGCCATGGCCTCAGGGTTGCCCATGGTGATCTATGACCCAATCCCCGGGCAGGAGGAGCGGAATAGTGATCAACTTCTGGAAAAAGGGGTAGCCATCAAGTGTAATGAAATCTCCATCCTCGGATACAAAGTCAGCAAGTTGCTGGCGGATCCGGGAAGGTTGGAGACCATGCGACAGGCCGCACGCAGAATGGGAAATCCCCAGGCGGCGGCGATGGTGGTGCAGACGCTGATTGCCGAGCAGGAACATGAGCCGGTCGAGGTTCATCCGGACCAGCAGGAAGCCATGGCGGAAACGGCCCGCAAAAAGTGAAGTCTTCAGCGGGGAAACAGAAGTTTCTTTGGGGTGTATCCTGCAGTCCATACCAACACGAGGGCGGTTACAACGGGGAGGGTCAACCGAGGAACAACTGGTACGATTGGGAGGTTGCAGGGAAGGTGGAGAAATCGGGGCGCTCAGTCGATTTTTGGAACCGCTACGAAGAGGATTTCGACCGCGCGGAAATGATGGGTTTGTCGAGCTACCGCCTTGGAATCGAGTGGGCGCGGCTTCAACCGGAGAAGACAGGCGGGGAATTCTCGGAGGCGGCCCTGACGCGCTATGCCGACATGATTACAGCCCTTCGGACAAGGGATCTTGAGCCGTTGGTCACCCTTTCCCATTTCACCACTCCGCGCTGGCTGGGGCGGGATGCTTGGTTGAGTGAGGAGACCCCTGAGATTTTTTCCAACTATGCGTGCCGCATGTTGGAGTTACTCAACCGAAAGCTGACGGATCGGGGGGTTGCGCCGCCAAGGTGGTTTATCACGCTGAATGAGCCGAACATGCTGGCGGCCTGCACCTACAACGTGGGGGCTTTCCCGGCGGGAGGGCGTTCCTGGTGGGCGGCGGCGCTGGTGGCTTTGCAGAACCAACTGGAAGCGCACGTGAGGGTCAAAAGAGGGGTGCATGCCCTGTATCAGCGCCATCCGCCGTGGGGGAATCCCATGCTCTCCTTCAACACCTTCGCCAGTGATCTTTATTGGATGGATAAGATGTTGGTGGATGTGCTGGAAGGGGCCCGCCAGACCCATGGCAATGAATCTATTTTTGCCTTCCTGCAGGAGCGGTTTCGCGAGTTTACCCGGGCCTACCGTGGAATGGATTTTCCCCACCACGGGATCTTTTCCGAAATGGTCGGGGAGTTGATCAAGCAGATCCAACATGCCTTGAGCCGGAGGTTTCTGCATGAGAGTACCTTTTCCCGCCTGGTGCCGTTGGTGAGAGAGAGACGGGACGAACCGGTGGTGGATTACATTTCTTTTGATTACTATGATCCATTCGTGGGGAATGCCGTCCGGCTTCCTTCCTTGGCGGACCTGCAACTGGGCCGGGTGGGTTTGCGAGAGTGGTTGACCAAGGGTTTGGCCACGAAATGGTGGGATTGGAAGGCTTTGCCCCGGGGGCTTCGGTTTTTTGTTGAGCGATATGGCGCAGAATACCCGGATCTACCCATTTTGATTGCGGAAAACGGGATGGCCGAGAGGCGATGTTCCTCGGATGAGGCCTGCCAAAGGAGGGAAGACCAGCAAAGCCGCAGTTATTTCCTGCGTCAGCATGTGTTGGAGGTGAAAAAGCTTCGGGCGGAGGGATGGCCCCTGATCGGGTACTTTCACTGGTCGTTAACAGACAACTACGAGTGGGGGACCTATGCCCCGCGGTTCGGGCTCTTTGGCGTGGACTTTCAGTCGGCAGAGTTAGAGCGGATTCCCCGGGATAACGGCGGGGATGTGCCCTGGCAGACGTATGCCGAGTTGATAGCGGGAGAGAGTTAAACCGGAACCGGGGCGGTGGGTTGACCGTCGGGAGTGGGGGGCGGAATGCGGTAGGTGATCCGGCCTTTGCTTAAGTCGTAGGGGGACATCTCCATCTTTACTTTGTCGCCCGTGTTGAGACGGATGAAATTCTTCCTCATTTTTCCGGAAATATGGGCCAAGACGGCATGACCATTGATCAACTCCACGCGAAAAAGGGTGCCCTTCAGCACCGCCTTGACGACTCCCTCGACTTCAACTACTTCACCGGCCATAGCCATTCATACTATCGAAGTTCCATGTTCAGGGAATCTTTTTGTCCGGTGGGGCGTGGATCCTAGCCGTAAGGATGTCTTCAAATGACGGACCCGACGAGGCCTCGAGTCAGAGTGTAAGGTTGGAGGTCAGACTCGGTCGTGGATTCCGCATTCCCTCTTCCAGCCGAAATGGCGGAGTTGGGACGGATCGGAAACCTCGTCGAGGCGCTTGGTGGTTACCCGATCGCCGATGGAGACATAGCCTTGGGCCCAAAGAGGATGGTAGGGGAGGGAATGCGTGTGAAGATATTGGCCGAGGTCGCGATCCGACCAATCGAGCAGGGGAAGAAATTTGAAGCGGGCATCTTGGCGGGTGAGGAAGTTCATTTTTTGGCGGGATTCGGAAGAGGATCGCCGCAGGCCGGCAATCCAGATATCCGGATTCAAGTCACGAAGAGCTCGGCGGAGGGGCTCCACGCGGATGATTTCATGAAACTGCTCGAGCCCTTCCGGTCCCTGCTCCCAAAGATGGCCGTAACGCGACTCGATTTCAGAAGGAGAGAGAAGTGGGCGGTAGGTCTTGAGGTTGAGTTTTAATCTCCGGGTCAATTCTTCGGCGAAGGAGATGGTTTCAGGAAAATGGTAACCCGTGTCGATGAAGAGGACGGGCAGATCCGGCTGAATTTGAGCGGCCAGGTGAAGAAGGGCAGAGGATTGGGCTCCGAAAGAGGTGGTGAGAATGGCCTTCCCGGGAAATTGGTGGAGCGCCCACTGAATACGCTCTTGGGCGGACTTCCTATCAAAATTCTCATCCAAAGAGTCCCTCGGCTCAGCGGGCCTTTTCTTTATGGCTGGCTCCCGAATCATGCTTGTAATTTAATTCAAAAACCAATAAAGTCTATCATTTATGTCGTATTTGCAACACCTTGAGGATCAAAGCATTTATATATTTCGCGAGGCCTTCGCGAATTTCAAAAACATGGCTATGCCTTGGTCAATGGGCAAGGATTCAAATACCCTTATCTGGCTGGCAAAAAAGGCTTTTGCCGGAAAGATTCCGTTTCCGTTGGTGCACATTGACACCACCTATGAATTTCCCGAGATGTTGGCCTTTCGCGAATGGGCCAGAAAGCACTACGAGATCGATTTGATTGTGATCGTGAATGAGGAGGCTCGGAAGCGGGGCATCGGTTATGAAACGCACGACCCGGTCACGGTGACGCATGAACTCAAGTCGTTGGCTCTACAGCAGGCGTTGGCAAAATACAAATGGGACGCTTTGGTGACTGGCATCCGCCGAGACGAGGATTCCACCCGGGCTAAGGAGCGCTATTTTTCCC
>RGYX01000004.1 GCA_010031845.1 Verrucomicrobiota bacterium | reverse complement strand
AGTCTGCTGTTCACCTGAACCGGAAGCTCCACGACATCGTCCTGCAGATCCTCCCGGCGATAGGAGGGCCAAAGAGCCGTGCTAATCAGACCCTTTCCCCCGAGCCGATGGTGCATCTCTTCGGCCAGGTGCGGCGCAAAGGGCGCGAGAATAGTGGCCAAATGGAGCAAAGCACCCTTTGGACGCCGGGGAAGGGAAGTAAGGTGATTGACCAACACCATCAAAGCGGAGATCGCGGTGTTGAATTGGAGTCCTTCGATATCTGCCTCGACTTTGGCCGTCGTCTTGGCCAAGGCTTTGACCGTTTCCGTTGACGGGGGTTCCTCCGTTAAGAGCTTCGATGGAATCCATTCACCGGATTCGGTCTCCTCGCAGATCAGACGCCAAACCCGGGCAAGAAAGCGGACCGATCCCTCCATTCCCTTGGAACTCCAGGGCTTCATCTGCTCCAAAGGGCCCATGAACATCTCAAAGACCCGCAGGGCATCCGCTCCATGCTCGGCAATCACTTCGTCGGGATTGACCACATTGCCAACGGACTTGGACATTTTACGGTTATCTTCGCCGAGGATGATGCCTTGATTCACTAGGCGACGAAACGGTTCCGGATGGGAGACGAGTCCGGCATCAAAGAGAACCTTGTGCCAGAAACGAGCATAGAGGAGATGGAGAACGGCATGTTCGGCGCCCCCCACATAAAGATCCACGCCGCCTCCCTGCATCCAGTATTTCTCCGCGGAGGGACCCCATGGGGCGGCGGAGTTGGTGGGATCGCAAAAACGCAGGTAGTACCAACAGGAACCAGCCCACTGAGGCATGGTGTTGAGTTCCCGGGTCGAGCCGTCGGGCAGGTTTTTCCAGGCGACGGCTTTCCCAAGGGGGGGGTCCCCGGTTGGGGAAGGCTGATAGTCGGTAAGCTCGGGAAGGGTCAGAGGGAGATCTTCGTCACGGAGGGGGTGGTGTTGGCCGTTGCGCCACACGATGGGAAAGGGTTCGCCCCAGTAGCGTTGCCGCGAGAAAAGCCAGTCTCGAAGCTTGTAGCGGATCTGCCGTCGGCCTTGGTTCTTTTTCTCCAACTCCCCGATGATTCTGACTTTGGCCTCCGGGGTTTTAAGCCCATCCAAAAAACCGGAATGAAAATGAATACCGTCCTCGGTGAAGCAACCTTCGTCCGAGTTGCCAGAGGCGGGCCGAATGACTCGCCGGATCGGAAGGTGAAAGGTTTGGGCGAAATCAAAATCCCTTTCATCGTGCGCTGGAACTGCCATGACGGCCCCGGTTCCGTAAGAGGCTAGAACGTAGTCGGCCACCCAAATGGGGATCTTCTCTCCATTGACCGGATTGATGACAAAAGATCCCAAGGGAGCGCCAGACTTGGTTTTGGCGAGCTCGGTGCGTTCGAGGTCGGATTTAGCCGCGCTTTTACGGCGGTAGGTTTCCACCGCTTCGCGCTGGGCAGGGGAGGTCAGGGAGGGGATTAGGGGGTGCTCGGGAGCCAAGACCACGTAAGTTGCGCCAAAAAGGGTGTCCGGACGGGTGGTGTAAACGGTGATTTTTTCCGTCGAGTCGACCACAGGGAAATCCACCTCTGCGCCCTCGCTTTTTCCGATCCAGTTCCGTTGCATCTCTTTGAGGGATTCCGGCCATTCGAGTAGGTCGAGATCCTGAAGGAGTCTCTCGGCATAGGCGGTGATCCTCAGCATCCACTGGCGCATGGGTCGCCGTTCCACGGGATGGTTGCCGCGCTCGGAACGGGGGCCGTCGGCAGTGGTGAGAACCTCCTCGTTGGCGAGAACGGTGCCGAGGGTAGGACAGTACCAGACCGGAGCTTCCGCCACGTAGGCCAAGCCCCTTTCGTGCAGCTTCAGAAAGATCCACTGGGTCCAGCGAAAGTACTTGGGATCGGTGGTATCGATTTCCCGTGCCCAGTCGTAACTGAATCCCATGGCCTGGATTTGGCGGCGGAAGTTATCGATATTCTTTTTGGTCGTGAGGCGGGGGTGGGTGCCGGTCTGGACGGCGTGTTGTTCGGCGGGAAGACCGAAGGCGTCCCAGCCCATGGGATGGAGCACGTTATATCCCCGCATGCGCCAGTAGCGGGCCACAATATCCGTGGCCGTGTAGCCCTCGAGATGGCCGACATGCAGACCGGAGCCCGAGGGGTAGGGGAACATGTCGAGGATGTAGCGTTTGGGCTTTTCCGAGCCGGGTTCACCGGGTTGGGCAGCCTGAAAACAGCCGGATTCCGCCCAGCTTTTCTGCCAACGGGGCTCGATTTCGGAAAAAGGATAAGGCGCGCGGTTTGGCATAAGGCAGGTGGTGCGATATTAAACGCAAAGCCCCATGCCAAGTCGAACCTCCCGTCATCGGCCCGTTCTATGGGTTGCGACCCGTAATCGCGGTAAAAGTCGTGAATTTCAGAACATGCTGGGCAAGGGCTGGAGAGTACGTGATCTCCACGCTTTGCCGAAGATGCGGCAGATCCGCGAAACCGGACGAACCTTTCTGCAAAACGCGAAAATCAAGGCCTTGGCGGTGAGTTGCTTGATGCCGAACCGGTTGATTTTGGCGGACGACAGCGGTTTGGTGGTCCCGGCTTTGGGGGGTAAGCCGGGGGTTCGATCTGCCCGTTTTTCCGGTCCCCGGGCGACAGATGAGTCCAATCGAAGAAAGCTGCTGAAACTGATGGTCCGCATGGCTCCGGGTCGTCGAATAGCCTATTTTCAAGCCACCTTGGTTTTGGCAAAATCGGGCCGAGTTTTGGGGGTGGAAATAGGTCGCGTTTGGGGGCGAATTACCCCGTCGGAGCAAGGATCCGGAGGTTTTGGGTATGACCCCATTTTTCAACCGCGGGGCTATTCAAAGACCTTCGGATTGCTATCGGTGCGAATCAAGGACCAGATAAGTCACCGAGCTGTAGCGGTGAAGGGAATTAAGTCATTACTTAGCAGACTGAAGCTTGAACTGGCAGTGTAATTTGTATTTGATACAATATTTATTGTGCGACAAATAGTGGGTGGAGGGCTTTCTGGTTGGATTATCGGATCAGACCCCAACGCTTGGTGATCGGCCAATACACAAAAGCCCCTTTGCCGACCAGGTTAGCTGCCGGAACCGGCCCCCATCCCCGGGAATCAAAGCTATTTGGGCTGTTATCCCCCATCGCCCAGTAATCCCGGTTGGGGACCCGATAGGTGTCGCTCGGGGTGTTTAGGTACGTAGGACCTAGCGTATATCCTGGGTAGCCGTCTTTCTGGGCGGCGACACGTTGGCAGGCAGGCGCCACTGCCGGTTGGCCGTTGATCCAGAGCTCTGGTGGTTGAACCTGCAGCAGATCGCCCCCCAGGGCCACACAGCGCTTGATATAGTACTGAGAACCCTCGATTCCGCGAAGTCGGAGTCCTGACTCGATTCCTTCAATGTTTTCCGTGGTAAAGACAAAGGTGTCAGCACGTTCGGGCTTCTTGAATTGATAAATAAATTTGTTCACGAAAAGATGATCACCGGTCGCTGAACTGAAATTGGCAAGAACATCGCCGGATTTCACGCGGTCGCCGGAACGAACACGCAAACCGCCCTCACGGGATTCCTGAAGCCCGGTCCACACGGATTGGGTCCAGTTGTCCGAAATCACTTCGGTCGTTGACCACGGAATGACCCCCAAAAGCCGTCCTTCACGCACGGAAAGGATGTTTCCATCCTGTGGGGCGACCATTCGGTGATAGCTTTTACCTTGAAGCACAAGGTCGAAAATCCGGACCAAGGGTCCCGGAGGAGGATTATTTTCTGGCTGATTCAAGATTCCCAGCAAGGTTGGGCGCATCGAGTGCGTGGGTATTTTAAATGGCTGCAGGATGTAGGCCCTGACCCCGAGCGCCAGGGCGATGGCAACCAGGGCCACCTCGGCGTTTTCCTTGCGCCCGTGATGACGTTCGGTCCGTAACAGGTCGCCATAGGTTTCATCCAACCGGTGGAGGATCTCCGTCCGCTTTTCTCCGGCGATGGTCAATCGAAGCGCCTCGCGGCACAGTCCCCTGGCCTCCTGCAAACGGCTCAATACCGCAGCGGGAAGAACATCTTTTCCGTAGCGATAACGCTTGGCAAGAAAGTGAGCCACTCCACGGATCTGTTTCCGCTCGTGTTTCGCTTTCCCAAAGAACAGAAGATCAGTCATCCCATCAATCTCCGAAAGCCTTAAGGACCTGCAGAAAAGCCTCCTGGGGAATATTCACCTTGCCGAACTGCTTCATGCGTTTCTTGCCCTCTTTCTGTTTTTCCAGAAGTTTTCGTTTCCGGGTGATATCACCACCATAACACTTGGCCGTCACGTTCTTCCCCATGCTCTTCACGTCCTCACGGGCGACAATCTTTCCCCCAATGGCAGCCTGCAGGGCCACCTTGAAAAGTTGCGGCGGAATGACCTCTTTGAGTTTGGCCGTCAAGGCCCTTCCCCTCGCCGGAGCTTTCTCCCGATGCACGATGCAGGAAAACGCATCCATAGGCTCGCCGTTGACCAAAATCTCCAGTTTTACCAGGTCGTCGGCGCGGTACGGTCCGTGTTCGTAATCCATGGAACCGTATCCACGGGTGATGCTTTTGATCCGGTCGCTGAAATCGACGAGAATTTCATTTAACGGGATTTCCGTGGTAAGCATGACCCGCTTGCCGTCCAGGGATTCGGTCTTGACGATCTCCCCCCTTTTCTCCCGAACCATGGCCACGAGGTCCCCGATATTTTCGTTTGGGCAAAGCAGAAAGACGCTGACCATCGGTTCACGGATCTCCTCGATCACGCTTGGATCGGGGAGTTGGACGGGATTTTCCACCATCTGGACCTTGCCGTTGGTTAGACGGACCTCGTAGATGACGCTGGGATAAGTGGAAAGAACCTCCATGCCAAATTCCCGGGAAAGCCGCTCCTGCACGATTTCCATGTGCAACAGGCCGAGAAAACCACAGCGAAAACCAAAACCCAAAGCGGGAGAGCTTTCCTGGGTAAAGACCAGGGCGGAGTCATTGATTTGAAGTTTCCCCAGCGCCAGTTTTAGCTTTTCAAAGTCAGCGGAATTTATCGGATAAAGACCGGAGAAGACCATGGGTTGCACTTTACGGAATCCGGTCAGGGGCTCCTTGGCCGGACGAATGGCGTTGGTGATGGTGTCGCCAATGTCGATTTCCGCAGTCGTTTTGAGGTTGGCGACAAGATAGCCGGAATCGCCGGGTCCAAGGCGCTTGCCTGGAGTCATTTTGGGGCTGAAAGTCCCGACTTCCTTGGTTTCGTATTTGCGCCCGCTTTGCATGAGCATGATCGGGGTTCCGGCAGTGATTTCACCGCTCATCACGCGGACGTAGGCGATCACTCCGCGAAAGGTGTCGAAGACACTGTCAAAAACAAGGGCTTTGAGTTCGGGTGCCTCAGCTCCTTTGGGGGCGGGTAGACGATGAACGATGGCCTCTAAGACCTCTCCAATCCCCTGCCCTGTTTTGGCGCTAACAAGGATGGCCTCCTCCCCGGGGATCGCGAGGATCTCCTCCAGTTGCCTTTTGACCCCAGGGATGTCGGAGCTGGGTAGATCGATCTTGTTGATGATGGGAATCAGGGTCAGACCCTCTTTATTCGCGAGGTGAACATTGGCCACAGTCTGGGCTTCCACTCCCTGAGCGGCATCCACCACCAGCAACGCCCCTTCACAGGCCGCCAAGGAGCGGGAGACTTCATAGGCGAAATCAACGTGTCCGGGAGTGTCGATGAGGTTCAGTCGGTATGTTTTTCCATCTTGGGCCTTATAATTCAGGGTGACGGGATGGGCTTTGATGGTGATGCCGCGCTCCCGCTCCAGATCCATGGAATCCAGAAGCTGGGCTTGCATGTCCCGCTCGGCAATCAACCCGGTAGCCTGGAGAAGCCGGTCCGAAAGCGTTGTCTTCCCATGATCGACGTGGGCAATGATACAAAAGTTGCGGGTGAGAATGGGTTCCATGAGAAGGGAGGTTGAGTTGGTCAACCGGAAGCACAACCTGAACTGGCGGAGGACCGAAGCTTGACCACGGCCTGCTTGAGGTCGGACTGCTTAAACAAACTGGTGCCGGCGACGAGGACATTGGCGCCGGAAGCAATACAACCCGGGGCTGTGTCATCCCCAATTCCCCCGTCCACCGTGATATCGATGTTAAAGTTTTGCCGCAGGATCGTTTCGCGAGCCTCCCGGATTTTGGGCAAAACCTCCGCCATGAAGGCCTGACCGCCAAACCCCGGGTTCACCGTCATCAGGATGATCTGATCGCAAAGAGGAAGAAGCGGAATGGCGTGTTTTAGCAACGTGGGTGGGTTGACGGCCAAACCCGCACGGCAACCCATTTCGCGGATCGTGGCCAGGGTGCGGGCCACCTGATGACGCGCCTCCAGGTGGACGTTAAGACAATCCGCTCCGGCTTCAATGAAGTCTCGGGCATAGCGGTCGGGCTGCTCGATCATCAGGTGGACATCCAGAGTCACATCCCCCATGGCTTTGCGGAGGGTCCGGACCATGTTGGCTCCAAAGGATATGTTGGGCACAAAATGTCCGTCCATGATGTCGATATGGACCCACTCCGCCCCGCTGGATTTGATCCTCTCGGCTTCGTGCTCGATTCGGCCCAAATCGGCGGCCAGGATCGAAGGGGCAATAATGATGGGTCGGCTGGTCATGAAGAATGATTACCAGATTTTCCGGCACTTTCGATGATTTCCACCTCGTACCCCTCGGGGGCGTCCAAGAAGGCAAACCGAGTCCCTCTTTCCGTCCGGGTGGGGCCGTCCGACCAGGGGTAACCCAGCGAGGCGGCATGCTTTCCAAAAGCGTCCAAGTCGTCCACCTCGAGGGCAATATGGACAAGATCCGGAGGCACCTGAACCGGACCCGAAGCTGGAAAATGACAAAGCTCCAGCATCTCACCTCCGCCGGTGGGCTGGAGAAAAACCAATGTGCTGCCCCGCGGTGATGTACTGCGGGAGATCTCCTTCAACCCAAGAACTTTGGTGTAAAAGCGGAGAGATGGCTCGAGATCGTTCACCCGAAATCTTGTGTGGAGCCAACGACTAACTCTCATGCCACACATCATTCCCTTCCGTGAGGCAGAGGTCGAACACGGAATCCGGGCTATTCCCTCTCCTCTTTTGGATCACGTGAAAGCAGGGACATCAACGCTTGCTCCGGAGGCTTGCCCTTGAAAAGAATCTGATAGAGCTCTTCTGCCACCGGGGCCTCCACCGCTTGGGATTGAAGAATACGGTGGAGAGCTTCAGTAGAGGGGACGCCTTCGCAGATTCCCTCAACCGAGGCGAGGGCCTTTTTCAAGGGGTCCCCTGCCCCCAGTCGCTCGCCTACCCGGCGATTCCGGCTGGCCCGGCTGTACGAAGTTAAAACCAAATCCCCCATCCCGCTCAGACCGTGAAGGGTTGATTCTTGCGCACCAAAATGAACGGCAATCCGGGTCATCTCCCGGAGGCTTCGGGTAACCAAACCCGCCAAGCTATTCTCGCCCAAACCCAAACCGGCACACATTCCGGCCGCCAACGCGTAAATATTCTTAAGAGCCCCGCCCCACTCCACCCCGGACAAATCTCGGGAGCGATACACGCGAAGAAAGGGGCCGTGAAAAAGCTGTTGCACTTGTTCTGCCCAGTCGTCGTTGAGGCTGGCGGCGACCATGGCGGTCGGAACTTTCTTGCGCAACTCCCCAGCCAAACTTGGGCCGGAAAGAGCCACAAACGCAGCCTCCGGCCAAGATGCGGCCACGATCTGACTGATGCGCTGGCCGGTTTCAATATCGATTCCCTTGCTTAAACTAATGACCGGAATCTTTGCGGATTTGATTTTCACGCGTTGCAAGACCTCCCGGACCGCCTGAGTGGGAAGCGCGACGATGATCACCTCGCACCCATCGGAAACCTGGTCACTTCCCTTGTCCAGCCACTCGATAAGATGTCCCTGGGTTTGCAGGAGTTCTCCCATGGCCAGTCCCCAGGCGCCCTTGCCTAAAATCGAGATATTCATGATTTTTTCTTTTTTCTGAAGCCGTTTTCTTTCCCCTGAAAGAGTCTCATGAGGTTGTCACGATGGCGCACCCAGACGAGCAAAGCCAACACCCAGGCGGCCCACTGCAGGGCCGGTCGGTTGGGATCCAACTGATGAACCAAAAGAGGAAACGCCGTGGCGGCCAGAAGCGAAGCCACGGATACAATCCGGCCAACAAGAAAGGCCCCTCCCCAAACCGCGGCCACCAGCACGCCCACCAACGGGGTTAATGCCAAGAGCACACCGGCAGAAGTTGCCACGCCTTTGCCTCCTCGAAAAGCCACCCAAGGGGTGAACACATGCCCCAGAACGGCAAAGAGCCCAGCCGTGACCACCCACAGATCGGTGGGATCCCCCCATTGGCGTGCCACCCACACCCCGAGCCATCCTTTACCGAAATCGAGCACAAAGACCAGATATCCCCATCCGCGCCCGAGGATGCGACCGACATTGGTGGCTCCGATGTTGCCACTCCCCTGCTTGCGGACGTCCACACCCTTGAGGCGGCCTAACCAGAAACCGAAAGGGAGGGACCCCAGCAGGAAGGCCAATCCCAAGACCACGATATGCGATTGCATCTCTGCGGGATTGGACGAGAGCGACCACTTGCGCAAGGAAAACCCTGTTTGCAATTTTTATTTTGGAAACCGACCTCTTTGGGATAGGTTTTAATTCTCATGCCCGAAATCCTCTCCAGCCAGCTCACGCCTCCCCAACAGGAGGCCTTCCGCAAGGCGAAGGATGCGTTAAGCCGGCAAAACCATGACTACATTCTGATGCTAATACCCCCGGTGCTGGAAGCGGCCCCGGGCTTTTTGGAGGGACGGAAACTTCTGCGGGCGGCCCAGTTGAGCAAGGCCAAATCAGCTTCAAAGATCGAAAAAGGCATGGCCTCGGTGAAGATCGCCCCAATGGTGATGCAGGCCAAGTCCGCCGCTGGAAAATCCCTGGGCTCGGGTTTGGCCAAACTGGAAGAGGCTCTGTCGATCGATCCCCAAAGCCCCCAAGCCAACGGAGCTTTGGCGGAACTGGCCTTGGCCCACGATTTGCCAGGAACCGCCATCTTTGCCCACGAGACCATCCGTGCGGCCAAGCCTCAGGACACCCAAAACCTGCACGGTCTGGCCCGAGCTCTGATTGCTGCCAAGCAGATGACCAAAGCCAGGGATATTTATCAGACCATCATGGAAATGAATCCCACCGATGGAGAGGCTCTGAAGGGCATGAAAGATTGTAGCGCGATGAGTGCCTCCCAGGAGGGGGGCTGGGAAAAGTCCACCGACTTCCGGGATTCTCTCCGAAACAAGGATGAAGCCTTGGCTCTGGAGTCTGCCTCGAAGGTGGTGAAAAGTGCCGAGGCCTTGGCAGATCAGTTGGCACGACTCCATGCCCAGTTTGAGACGGAGCCGCAAAACATCACGCTGGCCCGACAGATCGCTGAACTATGCGAGCAACAGGGAGCGTTGGAGCATGCCCTGCAATGGTTTCAATTCGCCCATGAGTTGGCGCAGAAAACCGACCCGAACCTGGAAAAAGCGGTCTTCCGGCTTCGCCTGGCCCTGCTGGATTCCGAGCTGGAGCAGGCCCGCGCCGCCGGACCCGACGCCAACACCCTGGCGGAAATCACAGGGAGAAAGAAGGCGTTGGTCTTGGAGGGAGCCCGCGAGCGCGTGACCCGGTATCCGAACGATCTGCAATACCGTTTTGAGTTAGGCGAGGCCTTGATCGAAAGCGGTTTCGACAAAGAGGCCGTGCCGGAACTCCAGCAGGCCTTACGACAACCTTCGGTCCGGCATCGGGCCCTGAACCTTCTGGGGCTCTCCTATCACAAGCGCCGGATGCTTGATCTGGCGGCGAAGCAGTATGCGCTCGCCGCCAGCGAAATCGTGGCCATGGACAATGTGAAAAAAGATGCGATTTATAATTTGGGCACTGTTCTGAATGAGATGGGGAAAAAATCGGAGGCTCTCGAGGAGTTTAAAAAGATCTACGAAATTGACAGCCAGTTCCGGGATGTGGCCGACCGGGTGGAATCCGCCTACCAGCAGACCACCTAAAAGGCGAAGGTCGGACGGCCTTTTCGCCGTCCGACCCTCGTTCCCATGGAACTCATGTAAGCCGGATTCTGTGGCCTTCCGGTTGCCCGGAAAGCCGGCAGCCATTTCTCTAACCCGCCTTGCGGCGGATTCCGGTCAGGCGTTTTCGCCGTTCCGATGCGGCACCAACCCGGAGTTGTCCCGCTTGCGCGGGACGGGCGGACCACCCGTGACTCCTGCTCGGCCTTGCACCATCCGTGGTTTATCATTCCCTGCCGGTTGCCCGGCAGGTGGTGGGCTTTTACCCCGCCTTTTCACCCTTACCCTGCGTGGCCAAAGCCACGCCGGGCGGTATTTTTTCTGTGACACTTTCCGTCAACCCCGGCTTGCGTCGAGGCTGCCCCCGGTTTCCCAGGGCGGACCGTCCTTTGGTGTCCGGACTTTCCTCCCCCCAACCCACCCGAAAGTGGCTGAAGGGCGACTGCCCGAGTTCCAACTATATCTTAAGACAGATAGGCCCGATGGCAATCTTGACCGATGGCGAGAGAAGGCGGATTTCTAGAGCGAGGACGACAACCGGGATGCGTTTATTCCATCCAGACCAGAGGATTCCAGGCAAAGAGGGTGATCAATTCTATCACCAGGGCCATGAGGAAAGTTGGAATCAGGATGGATAAACCAAGACCAGCCAAAAAAGGAAATTTCGGGCTTTGGGCATGCGTTTTATAAAAATGAGATCCCACTGCCAAGGCCACGCCGGCCGTCAGAGTTGCTCCGGTAATGATCATGAGTGTTTTCTAGGTTCCTCATGCCATGGAATCAAGTCATCCATCCCCGACTACACCCAAATCATCAGGTTAATCAATGGGCTTTCCCTTGGAATCGACAAGACGAATCTCCTTACCCACCCTCACTTGGGCGCGACCTTGATGAAAGTCGGCGGCCTCATCAAAACTTGGAGGGATGACCAAATCCCCCTTGGGATTGATGTATCCATACTTTCCGGTAATGCGGTCCGTCATCTGAACCCGGGCCAAGCCTTCGGAAAAAGATCCGGCCCAGGCGAATTTCTTTTCAAAGGGGGAAGTCCCGTCCGGCTTGATGTAGGACCAGGTCTCTTTTTCCCCTGGGGGTCCGCTTTTCTGGACGGCGGCCAGCCCGCCGGAAAAAGACTGTGCTTGGTCAAAATCCGGTTCGACCACTAGCTTGCCTTTGGCGTCCACAAATCCCCACTTTGATCCGTCTTTCACGCAGCCCATCCCTTCCTGAAATGGCCGCGCCCAAGAATATTCCGCCTCGATGGCCCACCTGCCTTGGGGATCGATATAGCCGAACTTTCCCGTAAGATGATCTCCTTCGGAGGCGGGGGCGAGATTTTCGGAGAACTCCCCGGCCCAGGTGAATCTGGGGGGGATCTTCCAGTTCCCAGACTTTTCAATGTACCCCCAAGTTTTCCCCTCCCGTGCCGCAGCCAGGTCATGCCGAAACGGTTTTACCTCCAGGAACTTTGGTTCAACTGCCCAAGTTCCATCCGGAGAGCGGAAGCCCCACTTCCCATTCTCCCCTTTGGCTGGGGCGGGTCCTTTGGAAAAGAGGACTTGCTCCAAATCCTCATTCGCCCAACCAACAAACCCAAGGAGCATGAGAATCAGGGCGACCCGAAAACAGCATTTCATCCTCTCTGAGATAGAAGACCACCTGAGGGGGTCAAGGGAGGGCTGGTACTTTGTCATAATTTCAGGATGATGATCAGATGATAACCCGCCCACACTTATGGCTTTGGCTTGCGATTCTTTTGGCTTTCTCTGCACCCATCGGTCGCTCCCAAGACGCGGACTTTCAGGCGGGGGCCTCCCCTTACACTCCTCAACAACTGCAGGAGTTGTTGGCCGGCCAGAATAAGCAAGGGGTCCTGAATTTCTTCGGACGTATGCCCAACCATATCCGCGGGGTGGACTGGTTTTACGAGCATCTGATGATTTACATTCCCGATCAGGACCAATACTACACGGTGGCAGTTGTCTGTTTTTCGCAGGCGGATGGACGGGTTTGGCAGGTGGTTTGTTATCCGAACTGATTTTGGATATCCTTGGCAAATGTTGCTTTTTGGCGCGCTTAGCTCAGTGGTAGAGCGGCTGCCTTACACGCAGTTGGTCGGAGGTTCAAATCCTTCAGCGCGCACCCTTTTCCTTCTACTGGCCCTTCTCTTTACCCCTCTCGGAAGCCCGGCGAGTGAAACCCCGTCCCCAGGGCCCGTCTATGTCATCCCCATCCAAGGGGAGATTCAAAAAGGATTGGTGTATGTTGTTCGTCGAGGGGTCAAGGAAGCGCTGGCGGCCCATGCCTCTGCTCTCATCCTTGATATGAACACCCCTGGCGGCGAGGGAGAGGCCATGAAAGAGATCATGGCGGCCGTGGCCAAATTTGAACCCGCGGATCACACCTTCACCTACGTGAACAAGGAGGCCTTTTCCGCGGGCGCATTTATTTCCGCCTCCACCCGAGAAATATGGATGGCCCCAGGAGCCATCATTGGCGCGGCCTCCCCGGTAACCCTGGGGCAGGAGGGCCCCAAAGAGTTGCCTCCTAAATTCGTCTCTGCTTACGCCGCCATCATTCGATCGGCCGCGGAGCAGAATGGGCACAACCCTGCGGTCTTCGACGCCATGGTCAACAAACAGACAGGACTCCGTATCGACGGTCGGGAGATCACCCCCAAAGGAGACATCCTCACCCTCACCACCCAGGAGGCCATGCAGGAAGTGGGTCGACCCGTCCGGCCTCTGCTCGCGGCAGGAGTCAGTCCCACCTTGCAAAAGCTGGTGCAGAAAAAAATGGGCGCTGAAGTCAAAATTGTTCGAGTGGAGCCCACGGGATTCGAGGCCCTAGGAAGATTTATCGTCACCCTTTCCCCTTTGATTCTGGGTGCGGCTTTTCTCTTGGGCTATCTGGAGTTCAAAACTCCTGGTTTTGGCGTCTTTGGAATCCTCGCCGCCCTCTTTGGGCTGATCTTCTTTTTCGGTCACTACATCGCCGGCCTGTCGGGCTATGAAAATCTGATCCTGGTGGCGCTGGGCCTTGGGCTTATCGCCGTGGAATTCCTGCTTTTCCCGGGCACCCTTCTGCCCGGCCTTACCGGTCTGGCTTTGGTGCTTTATGCATTACTGAACACCATGGCCGACCGATATCCCCGGGATCCCATTCTGCCGACCTTGGGTGAGATTTATTTTCCCTTGGTGAAACTTTCGTGGGGATTTCTTGGGGGCTTGGCCGCCATTATTTTGGCGGCCCGGTTCCTACCGCAGACAATTTTATTCCGCCCATTTCGGCTGAGCGTGACCTCTCCCCCTGCGCCGACTCCCCTTTCCCCGGCTCTCCGTGTGGGAACCCGGGGCCAAGCCCTGACAGATCTCCGCCCAAGTGGAACCGGCCGTTTCGGAAAGCAGGATCTTGACGTCTTGGCCGAGGGTCATTTCATCCCCAAGGGCGTTGCCATACGAGTGCAGGCCTTGGAGGGATCCGTGGTTCACGTGTGTCCCTTGGTGGAGAAGGAAAAAATACGCTAAATTTCCCCATTCGATCGGTCTTTCCCGATCGGTGTCTGTCCCCTAATCTGATCTACTATGCCCATCCTTCTCTTGATTGTGGTCGGGGTTGTCGCCCTGGTCTTTGGAGTCATTCTCCTTAACTTTTTTGGCCTTTGGTTGCGGGCCCTCACTTCCGGCGCCCCCGTCAGCATCCCCACCCTGATCGCCATGCGGCTTCGGGGAATTCCCAACTCCCTCATCGTGAATGCGCGGATCACAGCTGTACGGGCGGGCATCCAAGTATCCACCGCCCAACTGGAAACCCACTATCTTGCAGGGGGCAACGTGGATCAGGTGATCCGGGCGCTGATTGCGGCTGATAAGGCAGGCATCAAGCTCGATTTCAACCGCTGCTGTGCGATTGATCTCGCCACCTCGGGATCGGGGAAAACGGTGTTTGATGCCGTCCGCACCAGCGTCAATCCCCGGGTGATCGACTGCCCGGCCGCCAGCCAAACCGGAAAAAACACCATTGATGGCGTGGCCAAAGACGGAATCACCGTGCGGGCCCGGGCCCGGGTTACCGTTCGCTCCAATCTCGATCGTTTCGTGGGAGGCGCCACGGAGGAGACCATTATCGCCCGGGTGGGTGAAGGGATTGTCCGCGCCATCGGTTCCAAGGAGACCTACAAAGGGGTTCTGGAAAACCCGCAGGACATCTCCAAGGACGTTTTAAACCGCGGACTGGATGCCGGAACCGCCTACGAAATCCTCTCGATTGACATTGCGGATGTGGGAGTGGGTGAAAATGTGGGCGCCAAGCTTCAAGCTGAACAGGCGGATGCCGACAAACAGGTGGCTCAGGCCAAAGCCGAGATGCGTCGGGCGGCGGCGGTGGCTGCGGAGCAGGAGATGCGGGCGAAGGTGGTGGAGGCGGAGGCCCAGGTCCCCCTCGCGATGGCGGAAGCTTTCCGCAAAGGGAATCTTGGAATCATGGATTACCAAAAGATTCGAAACGTGTCGGCCGATACGGATATGCGATCCGCCATTGCCAAGGATTCAGGCAAGCCCGGGACCAAATAATCCTCCAGCACGTTCATGGAGTGGATCGTTCCGATTCTCTTTGTCTTGGCCACCGCTGTCCAATGGTGGATCAAACATCGCCACGTCTCCGAAGATTCCCTCTCCGCTCGTTCTCAGGAAAAAGAAAGGCCCGGTCCGCCGGCAGGGAACGATGATCCTGTCGGGGATCTCGGGGACCTGCTCGAGGCCTTGGGCAGGCGGCGGCATGAGAGCCCCCCACCTCCCGTGCTTCCCGACCGTTCGGCACCCATGGCTCCTCCACGGGTTCACCCCCAAACGAATCCCCCTCCTTTTCATTTGCCTCCCCTTCCCTTGGATCCGATTCAGGACACGCCAGTCCTGAGCGAGACCGTGACAAGGAAAAGTCCTGACGTGAAACAAAAATCCCATCCAAGCGCCCTTCGTGATCGGACCATCCCCCGTTTAGGCTCGCGTCTGCGCGAGGCGGTGGTTTTGTCTGAAATTCTCGCTCCGCCGCTGGCTTTGCGCTGAACTAGCCCCATGTCTAACCCAAACCGAAAAGTGCCAGTGGCCCTCATTCAGACGGCCTGCTCTCCCCAGCCGGAAAAAAACCTCAAACTTACGTTGGATCGAATTGCCGCGGCCGCAAAACAGGGAGCTAAACTGGTGTGTCTGCAGGAATTGTTTCGTTCGCTCTACTTTTGCCAAAAAGAGGATTACGGTTGCTTTGAACTGGCGGAGAAAATCCCAGGTCCAACCACCCGCCTTCTTTCTCAGGCGGCAAAAAAACATAAAATCACTTTGGTCTCGAGCCTGTTCGAGAAACGAGCGGGCGGTTTGTACCATAACACCGCGGTGGTGTTTGGGCCTGACGGCAAGATTCTGGGGACCTATCGCAAGATGCACATTCCCGACGATCCTGGATTCAGCGAAAAGTTCTATTTCGCTCCCGGCGACACGGGCTTCCAGCCCATCGATACCCCTGTGGGTCGACTGGGTGTTTTGGTTTGCTGGGACCAGTGGTACCCGGAGGCAGCACGACTGATGGCGCTTCGCGGGGCCGAAATCCTCATTTATCCGACCGCCATCGGATTGGCCCGCACGGAAAAGAGAGAACTGCACCGGGTTCAACTCGGGGCTTGGCAGACCATCCAGCGGAGTCATGCCATCGCCAATGGGGTCTATGTACTCTCGATTAATCGCATTGGCCGCGAGGACAATCTGGACTTCTGGGGATCCTCTTTTGTCAGCGATCCATTCGGACGTGTTTTGGCCCAAGCTTCAACCGACAAACCGGAAATTGTCCGCGCCACCTTGGACTTGAACGAGATTGGAGTCACCCGACAACACTGGCCCTTTTTGCGCGATCGGCGCATTGATGCCTACGGTGGGCTGGATCAACGCTACCTGAATCCTTGAACGAAACCTCAAGCCCCGCGATTGACTGGTCGCAGTATCGTCTTCCCGCCGAATGGGAGAAGCACGAGGCCACCTGGCTTGCCTGGCCCCACAACGAGGCCACTTGGCCCGGTCTGCTGGAACCGGTTCAGGAAACCTATCTGGAAATCATCCGGGCCCTGATTCCAGGCGAGCGTGTTTATCTCTGTGCCAACGACTGCGAATCATCCTCCCTGATCGGCGAGCGCGTTCGTCGTGCCGGATTGGAGTCGCCCAACCTTAAAGTAGTCCAAATTCCGACCGACGACGCCTGGTTGCGCGATAGTGGTCCGATTTTCATGTTGCACCGGAAACACGGAAAACCTGCCCGCGTGGCGCACGATTTCACCTTTAATGGCTGGGGGCAGAAATACACTCCCTGGGATGCCGACGACCGGGTTCCCCTGAGCGCGTGTCCGATGACCGGAACTCCGTTTGAGACCCATGCATTTGTCCTGGAAGGAGGATCCATCGACACTGACGGTCAGGGCACCCTCCTCACCACCGAGGCCTGCCTTTTGAATCCGAATCGAAACCCCAAATTCAATCGATCCCAGATTGAGGAGAAACTCCGTCTCTGGCTTGGGGTTCGTCAGATCGTCTGGCTCAGCGATGGGTTGGAAGGCGATGACACCGACGGCCATGTGGATGACTTGACCCGGTTTCTCGCTCCCGGAGTGGTTTCTACCGTGGTGGAACCGGATACCAAGGACGTGAACCATGCGCCCTTGGCGGAGAATCTGGAGCGCCTCCGCCACGCCAAGGATGCCAACGGGCAACCGCTCAAGGTGATTGAGATGCCCATGCCGCCCCGTGCCGATGGCCCGCACCATCGCAATCCCGCCAGTCACGCGAACTTTTACATCGGCAATGCGGCCGTCCTGGTTCCGGTTTTTCATTCGCCTACCGATAAGATTGTTCTCCAGCAACTCCAACCCTACTTTCCTGATCGTAAAATCGTCGGTATCGATTGCCGGGCCTTGGTCGGCGGGTTGGGCGCCATTCATTGCATCACCCAACAGATGCCGGCCATTTTAGCCTAAATTCCCCTTCCCATTCCTGCCCGCGCCTGGGAGGGAAAGGCTCACGTGAACCAGGATTGAGTATCTTGGTATTTTTCTCTAGGTTGAAGTTGCATGAAACCTCTTCGCATCGGACTTCCCTCGGGCAGTTTACAGGAAGCCACCCTTGAGCTTTTTCGCAAAGCTGGCTACAGCATTGCCCGGAGCTCACGTACCTACCGTCCGGCGATCGATGACCCAAACTTTGAGGTTCGTCTCTTGCGGGCGCAGGAAATTGCCGCCTATGTGCAAGATGGTTTTCTGGATCTGGGCTTAACCGGCAGCGACTGGATTCAGGAGACCCGCGCCAAGGTGCATGTTGTTTCAACCCTCCGTTTCAGTAAGGCCACCGCCCAGCCTGCCCGTTGGGTGGTCGCTGTCCCCAATCGTTCCCCCATCCAACGTCCCTCGCAATTGAGGGGAAAGCGCATTGCCACGGAGGCGGTTGGTTTGGTCCGTCAATACCTGGCCAAACACAAGATCAAAGCCAAGATTGAGTTTTCCTGGGGCGCCACCGAGGTGAAGGTTCCTGAACTGGCCGATGCCGTGGTGGACATTACGGAAACAGGGTCCTCCCTGGCGGCCAACGGGCTGCGCATTTTGGACACGATTCTGGAGTCTTACCCCCAACTGATCGCAAACCGCAAGGTTTGGACCCGGCCCGCCGAGCGGATCCGGATCAGCACATTGGCCATGCTACTGGAGGGTGCACTCCGTGCCCGAGATCTGGTTGGGCTAAAGATGAACGTGCCCCGGCGTTGTCTGCACTCGGTCAGCACGGCTTTGTCCTCCCTCCGCGATCCCACAATTTCTCCTTTGGCCAGGGAGGGTTGGGTGGCGGTGGAAACCGTGATGGAGGAAAAAGTTGTCCGCCCACGATGCAGGCATGGGTTCCATCAAGAAAAAGCGGAAGTCAAAAATCGCGAAGCACAAGCGCCGCAAGCGTAGTCGCGCGAACCGCCATAAGAAACGCCTCCGTTACAAGACCTGAAATTGGGGCGCTCGTCGCCCTGTTTCTTGTCATATCGGGAGCTATCGCCGCCGAACCGGTCCGCAATGACCGGGTGGAAGCCGCGTTGTATTTCGCCGAGGGCCGCAGGGCGGACGTCTTGGGACAAAGTGAAGCGGCGTATGAGGCCTACGCCAAGGCTGTGGCTTTCGACCCCTCCTCAAGGCAGGCGGCCATCGCAAAGGCTGCGACCCTGCTAGACCTCAGGCGCGCCGCCGAAGCCGTGCAAATCCTGCAGGGACTTCCCCCCACCTCGGCGGATGAACCCGAACGTTGTACCTTGCTTTGCCTGGCGTTGGCCGCGGAAAAGTACGGTGAAGCTGCCGTGGTTGCCCAGCGAGACGCTCTTACCGCTTTGGCGGGTTGGGAAGTGGAGGATCCCGAGCGAATTGCCCGAGTGGCGGAAGGGCTCTTGCGATCCAGCATGCTCCTATCCAGGAAGTCACAACGCGAGGTGGCGGCATCCATTCTTCCGGCCTTTATCCGCGCCGCAGATTTGGATCCGGGAATTTCGGGCGTCAGTCTGCGGGCAGCGGAAATCGCCTTGGCGGCGGATGATCTCCCCACCGCCCTGCGATACCTCGGCTATTTTCAGGCAGATCAGGGGGATGAGGGGGCCATTCTGGAGCAACTGGCTGCCGTCCAGCTTTTGAGCGGCCTTATGAATGAGGCCGATAAAACCCTGCAAAAGGTTGAGTCAGTAAAGCCGGGTCGGTCCATTCTCTATCCGGTCTTAGCCAATCTCTATGAAGAACTGAATCTCCCCGCTCGCGCCGAGATTTACCGGGTGCTTGCCCTTCACACCGCCCACCCTCCTGCCCTGTCGGATTTTCTTCGCCTGGCGCTGCTGCAGTTAAAACAGAACCAGCCGCGAAGGGCCTTTCAAACGATTGAACAAGGAACCGTATTTTATCCGGACTCCATTCAACTTCTTTTGGTTCAAGGATTGGCTGAAAAAGCCCAAAGCCGTATGGCCAAGGCCACCGCGACTTTCGCCAAGGTGGAACGGTTGGCGCAAAATCGCCCGGAAGTCCTCGATGCCGGATTCTATTACGAGTATGGCGCTGCCAGTGAGCAGGCAGGCCAACCCACCCGTTCCGAAGCCGCCCTGAAGCGGGCTTTGCAGTTGAATCCCGGCCACCATCCATCTCTCAACTATCTAGGATACATGTGGGCGGAACGCGGTCAGAATCTGCGCGAGGCCTTGGCTATGATTGAAAAAGCCTTGGAACTTTCCCCGGGAAATCCTGCTTATCTTGATAGCCAGGCATGGGTCCTCTACCGCCTCGGCCACCCCCAAGAAGCCAAATCGCTTCTGGAGGAGGCGTTGCGGCTCGTTCCCGATGACCCCACCCTTCTGGAACATTCGGGGGATGTGTATACCTGCCTGGGTCAAACCCAGCAGGCCCTAGAGGCGTATCACAAAGCTCTGGTGGTTGGCGGTCCAGTGGTTTCCTTGCGGGACAAGATTCAGGCCAACAAGCGAAAAATCAGCCACCACTAATTGGCTGGACCACCCATTTTGGTCGGATCCCCTCCCCAACCTGCCACCTTTGCCTTGGCCGCCATTTCCTCTGCCTCCTTGATCTTTCCTGCTCTCCCAAAAGCCAAAGAGAGACTGCTATACGCGAGCTGATCTTTGGGGCGCAGTTGAATTAACTTCTCCAAAGTCAGGATGGCTTCCTCCAGTTTCTCAAGTTTCACCAAGGCCATTCCCAGGGATTGCCAGCCATCCGCACAATTCGGATCAATCTGGATGGCTTTCCGGTAATGTTCCGCCGCCCGGCTCATCTCCCCCATGGCTAAAGCCAAGTGACCTTCTTCCATTTCTTGTTCCGACGAAGGGTTCATTCAAACTTCAACATGGCGGATAAAACCGCCCGTGCCGAAACATCTTTCGCCCTGGCCACCACCCTCCAACCTGCCTGACGGCATGTTCTGGCGGTGGAATCTCCGATCGCCGCCACCTTGATTTGACTGGCCCAGGGTCTTCCCATGAGGCGCTGAAACCTCTTGGCGGCTGTTCCGCTGGCAAAGACAACCCAATCCGCCCCTTCTTTCCGAAGTTGATCCAAAACAACCCTGGGTGGATTCGGTGGAGCGGTATTCCGATACATCACGGATCGTTTCACTAAAAACCCACGCCTCGCCAGGGAGTTTCGCAGGAGGCCCTCTTCCGCACTTCCGGTGCAGTGCAGCACCCCTTCCTCTTTTTTCCCGGGCCAATTCTTGGCCAAAGAGATCGCTCCAAGGCCTCGTCCGATAAAATCCACACCCAGCCCATGTTGTCGGCAAATCTGGGCGGTGGAGGGTCCTATCACGGCAATCTTCTTGGCGGCAAGTTTTCGAATATCGGCGACGGCATGGATCAGCGCGCGAGCCCCTGCCCCACTGGT
>RGYX01000300.1 GCA_010031845.1 Verrucomicrobiota bacterium | reverse complement strand
TTCCATCGCAAGCTTTTTTCAGTATGGTTGCCCGCCCCACCCCCATGAAGGCAAACTCAACCCGAATGAGCTTTTCCTGGAAATCAGCGCTGGCCGGTGCGGTGTTTGGGGCCCTGACAGCGATCGGTCCCTGGTTTCAGGGCCTGCCCTTTTCCTCGGCAGCTCTTTTTTCAGCAGGCCTTTTTCTGACGTATGCCTCGATTGGGGTTTTGGTGGGCTGGCTGCCTCTGGGAAGGAACTCTTTTTTAACCGGCGGGTTGGTGGGGTTTCTCTACAGCCTTCCTGGGGCCATTTTCACCGCCGTCCCCTACCCGTTGTCACCTGACGCACCGGCTTACTATCGTGAATTTGTTGGCGGGGGAATACGGGCTGTTCTACTCACCCTCCTTTTCGGCACCCTTGCCGGTGGATGGGCGGGATGGTTTCATCGCCCTCGTTCATGAGTTTTTTTCCGGTTCTTACGCGGTTGAATGGGCTGCTTTACCGCAGGGACCTTGCACGCCTCAGTCCCCGTGACCGCACCCTTGCCCGCACGTGGATGATCCAGTTTATGAAGGCCAACCATCCCGAGTGGGATGCCAAAAGGATTGACCAGGAATACGAGCGCCTTCTGGATTGTCGCCCCATGGCCATCGACGAATGGGAAAGAAGAATGCGCGGATGAGAGCGTTTTTTGCCCTATCCCTATCTCTCCTGCTGGCTCCGTGTTGGGCGGAACCACCTCCTCAACCGGTGGCTTTCCGAGTCGGCCCTCTCCTTTTTGACCGACCCGAGGGATGGCGATGGGTCAAACCCGAAGGCTCATTCCGCGCCGCTCAGTTGGAAAAGTCCGGGCCCGGCAAGACTTTGCTCCTCATGACCTTCTCCCGCTTTCCCGCCGGTACCGGCGGCACGGTGCAGGCCAATATCGACCGCTGGATCAGGCAGTTTTCCCATACCTCGAGTCCGGCCGATGTGCGGTCCGTCACCCCAGGGTCCTACCCTGTTACTCTGGTGAAAATCCGCGGCGCCCTCAAAGGAGGCCTTCCCGGAGGTCCCGACAAGGAGATTCCAGATGCCCTCTTGTTGGGTGCCATTCTCGAGGCCGAGGGAGAGATGATTGTGGTGAAAATGGCCGGGTCGGCCTCCTCCCTTTCGACGGAGGAAAAAGCCTTTGGGGAAATGATCTCCGGCGCGGCGGAGAAAAGGCCCTAATCCGGCAGAATTTCCAGCGTTCCGTCCCCGGCGAGTTTCCAGCGTCGGTAAAAGCAACTCCTGGCCCCCGTGTGACAGGCCCCGCCACCCTGGGACAAACGAACCCGCAACAACACACAGTCCTGATCACAATCCACCCGGATCTCCTCCACCTCCAAAAAATTTCCTGAAGTCTCGCCCTTCACCCAGAGTTTGTTCCGGGAACGGCTGAAGAAG
>RGYX01000299.1 GCA_010031845.1 Verrucomicrobiota bacterium | reverse complement strand
CTTGATATGCGGGTTTTTAGGGAATTTTTTTTCCGCTTCTTGCAGGACATGGCGGCCCTGCTGCAAGGATCCGCTCTGCCTCATGGCATCGGCGAGGGAGACCCAGGCCTCGGGTTCCTCCGGGCAGCGCTCCCTGATTTTTTCCGCCGTCTTGCGCATTTCAGCAAATCGACCCGCGGCCCGCAGGATGCGGGTACGCAGAAAGGCCAGTGTCAGATCTTCTTGTCCCCTGGTCTTGAGGGAGGAGATGAGCCGAAGCGCCTCATCGTACATGCCCAAGCCACAGTAGCCCTCCAGCTCTTCCTGCAATTTGATGTGGTTCAACATCGACTAGGGCGAAATTTGCATTGATTCTGCCAAAAACAAGTCCCAGCCAGGGATTGTTCGCAAAATGGATGGGACAAGTTGGCAGTGGTTCAACCGGTTAGGAGGGGACGGAAAAGGAATGGATCCGCTAAGCCAGGTCCTGCATGAGGCACAGCGCCAGACAGGAGTATATCGGGGTGATGGAGTCTGCCTGTGGGATGAGGGTTGTGGTTTGATCTATTGCTCCATTTTGGGAAACTAAGGTTTCATGAAAGTTCTCGGCATCGATATTGGGGGAACAGGAATTAAAGGTGCACCGGTTGATCTTTCTTCCGGCGCCATTTTGGCGGAGCCCCTGCATTTGCCCACCCCCCAGCCCGCAACGGTGGGGGCTGTATTGAAGACCATACAAAAAGTGATCAGGCATTTTCAGTTTTCAGGACCGGTGGGGGTGGGATTTCCTGGGGTAATTCACGATGGAGTGGTGGGCACGGCGGCAAATCTCTCTCCGGGTTGGATTGGAAAAAATGCGGAAAAATTATTCAAGCATGCGACCCGACTTCCTTTCCGGGTCATCAATGACGCCGATGCCGCCGGATTGGCGGAGATGCGTTTTGGCGCAGGAAAAAAGGAGAAAGGGACGGTCATCCTCATCACGTTGGGCACGGGGATCGGAAGCGCGGTTTTTATTCAGGGCAGGTTGATGCCCAACACAGAACTGGGGCATCTGCCGCTTCATGGGCGGGATGCGGAAAAGACCGCCAGTGCCAAAGCCCGCGAAAAACACGATTGGGGTTGGAAAAAATGGTCGAGGAGAGTTGGAGAATACCTGCAATTGGTCGAAAAGCTGATCAGCCCGGATTTAATTATTGTAGGCGGCGGGGTGAGTCGCCGGGCGGAGAAATGGTTGCCTCGTGCTTCCCGAGGGATTCGAGCCAAGGTGGTACCGGCCAAGTTGTACAACGAAGCCGGAATCGTGGGGGCCGCGATGGCGACCCGCCCGTGCCCTCTATAGAACCTTTAAATATTGATTCACCCCTTTGAGGCAGCGAATTTTTTTGGTGCGGATGGTTTCATTAAGGCGGGCCTGACTTTTGGGAATGTG
>RGYX01000298.1 GCA_010031845.1 Verrucomicrobiota bacterium | reverse complement strand
ACCCCTCCGGCACACGCGGCACGACCGAAACATTCACAGGCCACTTAGGGACAGATTCAGCTACGGGTTGCATGAGAAGCCAAAGGGTGGGCGGTTCTGCTTTTTCGGGCTAGAAAAATCAAGGACTGCTTGCTGTTTTTTGCCCTTAGGCGGTTTCGCAAACCTTGTGTAAACCCTTATTTGATAAGACTCTGCACCTCTTTAAACCGGGGATGCTCCGAACTCTCCATGATCTCAAAAAGAACGGCTTCCACCGTGCTGACGACCACCCCATCCGCCCTCATTTCGGCCAAGGCTACGTCGCGGTCCCTGGCCTCCCTTGATCCCACGGCATCGGCCACGACCACCGGAGTCAACTCCTTCAGACGCAAATCATACACGGTTTGCCGCACACAAACGTGGGTTTCACATCCGGCGACCAGAACCCTTTTTCTCTCCAACGTCCTCCCCTCATCAGCGGCGGAAAACTTGGTCTTGGCAATCGCCTTGCTTCCGGCCGCCTTCTGCACCGACCCGACCGTCTTGGAACCTGCTCCGTCAAAACAATCGGCAGTTCAAGCAGACGCGCCCCTTGAACCAAAATCTCCAGCCTCTGCAACCAGTCCGCAGGGGAGTGCACGGCGGTCACCAGCTTTTCCTGGGCATCCACCACCAAAAGCCCCGTCTCCTTTTGTGACAACCTCCAGGACATCGCTAGCTATCCTCCCCGGAAGAAGACTGAAGGGAGGCGATGACATTCAGATCCTCCAAGGTGGTCACATCGCCCTTCACGGCTCCTCCGGCTGCTACTTCCTTGAGAAGCCGGCGCATGATTTTTCCGCTTCGGGTCTTTGGCAGGGCCTCGGCAAAACGGATCTGGTCGGGCTTGGCAATCGGCCCGATCTCCTTGCTGACCTGTTCCCGAAGGGCGGCCACCAGCTCCGATCCAGCTTTCTGCCCGGATTTCAAGGTGACAAAAGCCACCACGGCCTGACCCTTCAAATCATCCGGCCGGCCCACCACCGCCGCTTCCGCCACTGCTGGGTGGGTCACCAGCGCGCTTTCCACCTCGGCCGTTCCCAAACGATGACCGGAGACGTTTAACACATCATCCATTCTTCCAATCACCCAGAAATAACCATCCTTGTCCATGCGAGCTCCATCCCCAGTGAAGTAGGTTCCCGGCACCTCGCTCCAGTACTGCTTGGCAAATCTGTCCGGGTCACCATGGATTGTGCGGAGCATCGAGGGCCAAGGCTTGCGAATGACCAACTTTCCCTGGGTTCCCGGCTTTAATTCCTTGCCCTGATCATCCACCACCGCCACATCCACCCCGAAAAAAGGCAACCCGGCAGAGCCGGGCTTCATGAAATGGGCTCCCGGAAGGGTGGTAATCATGTGGCTGCCGGTTTCGGTTTGCCACCAGGTGTCGACGATCGGACAACGCCCGCC
>RGYX01000297.1 GCA_010031845.1 Verrucomicrobiota bacterium | reverse complement strand
CGAAGTTATCTCCCGCCATCCCGCCCAACCTGAGTTTCACCAGGCGGTGGCTGAGGTGGTTCATTCCGTGGCGCCCTATATCGAGAAAAACCCTAAGTATGCCCAGGCTCGGATTCTTGAACGGATGGTTGAGCCGGAGCGGACCATCAGCTTTCGGGTGGTCTGGATGGACCGACATGGGGAGGTGCAGGTGAACCGGGGTTACCGGGTGGAGATGAACAGTGCCATCGGTCCTTACAAGGGGGGACTGCGTTTTCATCCCAGCGTCACCTTGGGAACGTTGAAGTTTTTGGCTTTCGAGCAGGTTTACAAGAATGCATTGACGACCCTGCCGATGGGCGGTGGCAAGGGAGGGGCGGACTTTGATCCCAAAGGGAAGACGGATGAGGAGGTGATGCGTTTTTGCCAGGCCTTCATGAACGAGCTGTGGAGGCACCTCGGGCCTGACACGGATGTCCCCGCGGGGGATATCGGCGTGGGGGGTCGTGAAGTGGGGTATATGTTCGGCCAGTACAAGAAGTTAAAGAACGAATTCACGGGTGTCTTTACCGGCAAAGGGATCAACTGGGGGGGGAGTAGGATTCGGTCGGAAGCCACAGGATATGGGCTGGTCTATTTTGTCGAGGAGATGTTCCGCAAAGCCGGGAAAAGCCTCACGGGAAAAACCGTGGCGATATCTGGCTCGGGCAACGTGGCGCAGTTCGCGGCTGAGAAAGCCTTGTTAATGGGGGCCAAGGTGGTGACTTTTTCCGATTCCGACGGTTCCATCCATGATCCTGCCGGGGTGGACGAGGAGCGGCTCGCTTTTCTCAAGGAGCTCAAAGGCGAACAACGGGGCCGGATCCAGGAATACGCCAAAAAGTTCAAGTGCACCTACTTGGCCGGCAAGCGCCCATGGGGGGTGCCCTGTCAGGTGGCTTTGCCATGTGCCACGCAGAACGAAATTGAACTTGAAGATGCCAAAACGTTAGTCGGCAACGGGTGCGATTGTGTGGCAGAGGGGGCCAACATGCCCAGTACGCCGGAGGCAGTGAAAGTCTTTTTGGAAAAGAAAGTCCTATTCGGCCCGGGCAAGGCGGCCAACGCCGGTGGGGTGGCGGTCAGTGGGCTGGAGATGTCCCAGAACAGCCTTCGGCTCTCCTGGACCCGTCCATCAGCAGTGCGTGCAGTATGGTGAGAACAAGGGGTTCGTGAATTATGTCGAAGGTGCGAATGTGGGGGGATTCCGGAAGGTGGCCGAGGCCATGTTGGATCAGGGGTTGGTGTAGGAAATCCGATTAAGATGAAGATGAGGTAGGGACCGTTACCCCTAACGGTCCATGCATGGGGTTCAACGATCGCAAGACCTTCCATCAACATGGACGGCTAGGGGTAGCCGTCCCTACCGGAGCATGTAGGATCGGGCGGTGGAAATCATTCCTCTTTGCGGAGCGGCGTTC
>RGYX01000296.1 GCA_010031845.1 Verrucomicrobiota bacterium | reverse complement strand
CGTTGCGCGAGGCCGGGGTGAAGGTGATCGAGTTGGGCGACTACACGGGATTTCCTGAAATGATGGATGGCCGGGTCAAAACCTTGCATCCCAAGGTGCACGGCGGACTCCTGCAACGGAGGGATCTCGCTGCCCACCGGGAACAAGCGGCGAAGCATCAGATCCCCACGATCGATCTGGTGGTGGTGAATCTTTATCCCTTTGAGCAGACCGTGGCCCGGGCTGATTGCACCACCGAGTTGGCGATTGAAAATATTGATATCGGCGGTCCCAGCATGCTGAGGAGCGCCGCCAAGAATCACGAGGCGGTGACGGTGATCACCGATCCGTCCGATTACTCGGTTGTGCAGAAAGAGATCGAGGCCAATGGGGACACCACGGCCGCCACCCGGCGCAAACTGGCGGCGAAGGTGTTCCGTCACACCTCGCACTACGATCATCTCATCGGTTCTTATCTCACCCGTTTGGCCGAACCTGATCAGCCGGTGTTACAGGAGTCGACGGGAATACTCCGGCGACGGGCTCAGTCCCTGCGTTACGGGGAAAATCCGCACCAAAAGGCCGCGTTGTACGGATCGTTTTTGGATTCTTTCAAACAGCTCCACGGAAAAGAGCTCTCTTACAACAACGTGCTCGACCTAAGTGCCGCGTCCGGATTGATCGCGGAGTTTGTGGGCGCGGAGGCGACTCTCGCCATCCTGAAGCACACCAATCCTTGCGGAGTGGGGTCGGGAAAGAAACTGCTCGAGGCATGGGAAAAGGCCTATGCAACCGACCGTCAGGCTCCCTTTGGAGGAATCATTGCCACCAACCGGCCGTTGGACGGGGAGACAGCTCAGGCCATCGCCGAGATTTTCAGCGAAGTCATCCTGGCGCCCTCTTTTACGCCGGAGGCGCTGAAGATCCTGCAGGCCAAAAAGAATCTGAGGCTGATCGAAAATCACGAGAAGGGGGCCTTGGGGTACGACTTCCGGAGCGTTCGTGGAAATGGACTTCTCGTGCAGGAGAGTGATGGAGCGGGGGATGATGAGAAAGGTTGGCAAGTGGTGACGAAGAGAAGGCCGTCTGAACCGGAGATGCGGGCCATGCGTTTTGGTTGGAAGGTGGTGCGCCATGTGAAATCGAACGCGATTGTCTATGCGGCGGAGGATCGGACTCTGGGCATCGGGGCTGGGCAGATGGCGCGGGTCGACTCCTCGAGGATTGCGGTGTGGAAGGCGGGGGAGGCCAAGTTGAGTTTGAAGGGAAGCGCGGTGGCATCGGACGCCTTTTTCCCTTTTCCGGACGGGCTGGAGGCGGCGGCCCAGGCTGGAGCGACGGCGGCCATCCAGCCGGGTGGCAGCGTGAAGGATCCGGAGGTGATTGCGGCGGCGGACCGGTTGGGGGTGGCCATGGTTTTCACCGGTCGGCGTCATTTCCGGCATTAGAGGCCGGGCCTAGGCCCGGCCT
>RGYX01000295.1 GCA_010031845.1 Verrucomicrobiota bacterium | reverse complement strand
GGTGGATTCCTGTTCCGATTTGGGGAGCCGGTCCAAGGCCTCCAAGGCTTCAGATCGGTGAAACAAGAGGGCCTCGATTCGGGAACGTTCCAACAGGATTCTCGGCTCCCCCGGAGCCAGTTTTTCCGCCGAGGCCAACATCTGCCCACTGCGCTCCAGATTTCCGCGCGAAGCCGACACTTGGGCTCTCTCGAACAACAAGACGGCATTGTTGGGTTGTTTGGCTAAAAGATCGTCATAAGCCTCATCTGCCTCCGGGAGTTTGCCGGCCCAGTAGTAACCCCGGGCCAAACGCAGGGCCAAGGGCAGGTCTTGCGGATTCATATCCTTGGCCCTCTGTAAAAGCGGAAGCCCCTCTTGATACTGCCCCGCATCCACCAACGCCCCTCCAAGCTGGGCGTCAGATCCGGAGTTTCGGGCGGCGGCGATCTGGGACTCACTGAAAGCCTTGGCTTCCGCCTTTTCGGCCGCGGTGGTGGGTCCCACTAATCCGAGTTCCCTCTCCACCTGACGGGCGGAACGTCGCATGGCTTCAGGAAACTGTCCCTTGGGTGCGGCCCCCTGCATCAGCCTTAGGCAGTCGCGATCGTGGAACCCGTTGAGAAAAAGAAACCAAGCCACATGCTCCCCCGCCCCCGGCACCCCGGGATCGTGAGCCATGGCTTTAAGAAAGTGGTTTTTGGCCTGAAAGATCTCTATCCGGTTTTCAGCCGCCAGACCCTCCTCATACTCCTTGGCGGAGGACGCAGATTCCGTCGAAGCATGCAGTCCCCCAGCGCCAACCAGGCACAGGACCAGTGCCAAGTGAGGCTTGGGAGCCATGCCTATCTTGATCTGGCCCTATAGGAGACGGCCGTGTTCTTGCTGCGAGCCAAGGCGCGCTTCCCAGTTGTTTGTGGTGCTTTCCTTTAGCCATAAAACAGTGGTTCTTTTTTATTGGGAATGACGATTACGCCCAAGGGAGATAGACGAGCCCCCTTGGCGTGGTTTGGTGGGCCCATCTTTCTTCTCAACAGACACAACCTTGGTGCCGCCGTTACTTCCAACCTTGCGAACCAACTCCTCGTAAATAGAGGCAGAAAGCTCACCCAACTGATGTTGATGACTCTCATCGGCCGTGACGTCCGTCTCAATCGAGATGTATCCCGTCAGGTGACCTTGGCTATCCACAATCGGCTCAAGATGAATATCGACCCAATAGGGTTTTCCGCCTTTGGCGTAATTGACCAGTCGAGTCCGGACAGATTCGCGGTTACGAATCGCCTCGTTCAGGATTTGGCGGTTCTGTTTCTCAGTCAAGGCGCCCCCGAGAATATGGCCTGGACGCCGACCCAGGAGCTCATCGGAATTATATCCACACATCCGGGTGAAGGCGGAATTTACCCAAACAATAAAACCGCCCGCATCGGCAATCACCACCGAGAGGTCGGTGTAAGCAGCCCACCTTTCGAGCACCACGCCCAAGGGAT
>RGYX01000294.1 GCA_010031845.1 Verrucomicrobiota bacterium | reverse complement strand
TCGAGAATTCATGGGGATGAGGGCGCAGCCGCAAAGCGTCATAATCCTTCACCCGCATTTCCAGAATCGTCTCGATCATGTCCTTGGTGAACACGTCTCCCTTGAGGAGGAAGTCATGATCCTTCTCGAGGGCCTGGGCGGCACCGAGGAGGGAATCCGGGGCGCTCGGAACCTTGGCGAGTTCCTTGGGAGGAAGCTCGTAGAGGTTTTTGTCGAGCGGGTCGCCCGGGTGGATCTTATTCTGGATTCCGTCCAAGCCCGCCATCATCTGCGCCGCGCAGGCGAGATAAGGGTTGGCTGCGGGATCCGGGGTGCGGAACTCGATGCGGACCGCCTTGGGGTTCGAGGAGTAAGTCGGAATGCGGATGGCCGCACTGCGATTTCGCGCGCTGTAGGCAAAGTTAACCGGCGCTTCGAACCCGGGGACGAGACGCTTGAAGCTGTTCGTCGTCGGATTGGTGATGGCCGTCAACGCCCGCGCGTGCTTGATGATCCCCCCGATGTAGTAAAGGGCGATATCGCTGAGGTTGGCGTATCCCTTTCCGGCGAAGAGCGGTTTTCCGTCCTTCCAGATGCTCTGATGGGTGTGCATCCCTGAGCCGTTGTCCCCGAAGAGGGGCTTTGGCATGAAGGTCGCGGTCTTGCCATGGCGCCGGGCCACATTGCGAACCACGTACTTGTAGAGGTTCACGTTGTCCCCGGTCCGTACCAGGGTGTCAAAGCGGATGTCGATCTCCGCCTGACCCGCGGTGGCCACCTCGTGGTGCTGCCGCTCGACATGGACGCCGAGATCCTCGAGGAGAAGGGTGATTTCATTGCGGATATCCTGCTGGGTGTCTGCCGGTGGAACGGGGAAATACCCTTCCTTGTGGCGGATCTTGTACCCCGTGTTGGGCAACTCCTCGCGACCGCTGTTAAAGATGCCCTCCACGGAATCCACATGATAAAACGCGCTGCGGGACGAGGAGTCGTACCGCACATCGTCAAAAATGAAGAATTCCGGCTCAGGCCCAAAGTAGGCGGCGTCGCCGATCTTCGTGCTCTGGAGATATTTCTCCGCACGGAGGGCAATGCTCCGCGGATCCCGCTCGTAGGACTGCATCGTGATCGGATCGATCACGGTGCAAACCAGACTCAGCGTGGGTTCGGCGTTAAAAGGATCGACCATGGCGGTGGCAGGATCCGGCACCACCAACATATCGGAGGAGTTGATGGACTTCCACCCACGGATGGAAGAGCCGTCGAAGCCCAGACCTTCCTTGAAAGTCGATTCCTCGAGCTCTGAAAGCGTGGTCGTGAAATGCTGCCACGTTCCGGGGATGTCACAGAATTTGAAGTCCACGAGTTTGATGTTGTGGGCCTTGGCAAATGCCAAGACTTCCTTGCCCGTTTTTGCGTTGAGATATTTCGCTGCCATGGTTGTCTTTCCTTTCTTGGTGGCCTCTGTTTTGCCGGACGGCAAGTCAGATGGCCTTTTCGCCCTTGTCTTCCGTCC
>RGYX01000293.1 GCA_010031845.1 Verrucomicrobiota bacterium | reverse complement strand
GGGATCACCCCTGAGGATCGGTGGTCCAAGCTCTCCCGCGAATCCGGCACCCGGTTGGCCCAAACCCTCCACCACACGGAACTTCCGGTGAGCGGGAAAAGCATGAACAAGGAGGAGTTCGTCACCTGCGGGGGAATCCCCCTTCAGGAGGTGGACATGAAAACCATGCAAAGCCGATTGGTTCCCGGCCTGTACTTTGCCGGCGAAGCCCTGGACATTGACGGCGTTACCGGGGGCTTCAACTTTCAGGCCGCGTGGACGAGCGGTTGGATTGCCGGCCAGTCGATGGCCTAAAACCCTCTCCTCTGCTCAACGCCTTCCGTCTTTCGCCCAACTGGGGATACGGTTAAGATCGGGGTTTATGGATTTCTCAGGCCCACTCACCATCTACGACACCACCCTGCGCGATGGAGCCCAGGGGGAGGGCGTCCATTTTTCCCTTTCCGACAAGCTCCGTCTGGCTGAGAGATTGGCCAACTACGGCGTCCACTATGTGGAAGGCGGTTGGCCGGGTTCCAACGACAAGGACCGCGAATTTTTTCCGGAAGCCAAGAAGCTACGCTGGGGTTCATGTAAACTGGCGGCCTTTGGTTCCACCCGCCGAGCGAATACCGAAGCCGCGACCGACTCCCAAGTTCGCCTCCTGCTGGAAGCGGAAACACCGGTGGTGACGATTTTTGGCAAGAGCTGGTTGCTGCACGTGGAAAAGGTGCTCCGCACCACTCCCGAGGAGAACCTCCGCATGATCGCCGACACCGTCTCCTTTTTGAAAAAAGAAGGGCGCGAGGTGATCTACGATGCGGAACATTTCTTTGACGGGCACGCAGATGATGGCGATTACGCCTTCCGCACTCTTCAGGCCGCCGCCGAGGCCGGAGCGGACTATCTGGTTCTTTGCGACACCAATGGTGGACGGTTGCCCACCCAGATTGCCGAGGCCGTACGTGGAGTTCGCCAACGATTTTCCGAATCCAAGATCGGAATCCACACCCACAATGATTGCGGGCTGGGGGTGGCCAATGCCGTGGCTGCGGTGCAGGAGGGTGCGCTACAAGTTCAGGGCACCATGAACGGTTATGGGGAAAGAACGGGAAATTGTAATCTGACCACCCTCCTTCCCATCCTCGAACTGAAGCTTGGCCGTAAAGTCCTGCCGGAGGGAAACCTCCGCCAACTCTCGGAACTTTCCAGTTTTGTCGATCAACTGGCCAACCTCCACCATGATTCGCGGGCGCCTTTTGTCGGTCGCACAGCCTTCGCCCACAAGGGAGGGATGCATGTCAACGCGGTAAACAAACTTGCGGCCAGTTTCGAACACATCCCGCCGGCCTTGGTGGGAAACAGCCAGCGGATCCTGGTCGGGGAACTTTCCGGCGGCGCCAACGTCATGATGAAGGCCCGGGAACTGGGAATCGCCTTGGACGAGAAATCGGCCACCACCCGCGGGATTCTCTCCAAGATCAAAAAACTGGAGAAAGAGGGTTACGAATTCGAAGCG
>RGYX01000292.1 GCA_010031845.1 Verrucomicrobiota bacterium | reverse complement strand
GGGTAGTGATCACCGGCAACCGGAGTGGCCGAGTGAAGACCACACCGCTTTGGGATGTGCAGAACTTTTCCGCCGAAGCTTGGGACCGGGGACAACAGATTGGTCCTGGGGGCTCGCAGGGGCTGCAGTTTCACACCCGGGCCATGGTACCAAAACCGGGGACGTTTGATTTGCCGCCTATCCGCCAAAAACTGGATCTGGATACGGCTTTGGGTGGACGATCCTTCTTTTTCACTGCACCCGGATCCGAGGAGGTCGAGGTATCGACCGATGCGGTTCCGCTGCAAATCCAGCCTTTGCCCGGCGGTGCCCCCGCCGGATTCAAGGGGGCGGTGGGGCAATTTGTTTTGGAATCCAAAATGGTGCCGGAGCAGGTGAACGAGGGAGAGCCGGTGACGTGGACCCTAACCCTCAAAGGAACCGGCAACTGGCCTATGAGCGTAGAACTCCCCGCTCGCACCATCCCCAACCAAATCCGCACCATCCAACCCAAACTTCGAAAAGAGTTCAATGGGACAGACATCTTTACCGGGGCGGTGGTGGAGGACCTGGTGATGATTCCCACGCAAAGCGGAGAGTACGAATTGCCTCCGGTGAGATTTGTGTACTTTGACCCGAAGAAAAAAACATATGAAACTGCAGAGGCAAGGCCCCCAAAAATAAACGTCACCAAAGGAGCGGGGGGCCTTTCTTTGGCTCCCCCTCAAGTCTCAGGGACGGGCAATCTGGCGTCTGGCACCAAAGAAAGAGTCCCATCCCGGGCCATGGCTGCGGGCAGGCCTTCAAAGCCCCTGCAATATGGTCCCCCTAGTTTGCCACAGGAGCCAATCTTGAGCAGGCCTAGTCTCACCTTTGCCCCATTACCATCCAGTTTGCTCAAGGCATTTTGTGCACTTCCTTGGATTGGGCTGCTTGCGGGTTGGTGGGTTTGGGCCCGCAGAAGGGCGTTCCTGACCGATAGGGAAAGGCAAAGAAAAGAGGCGCTTGCCGCCTGGAAGAGCGCGGCCCAAACAATCCGTGGTCTGGTGGCGAGCGGCGAGAAGATGGAAAGCGCCTTGTTACAATGGCAGAAAGCAGTGGCTGTGACTTTGGGGGTAGACGGGGCAACCCCTTCATGTCCGGAGATTGTTCGGGGCGCGACCTCCTTCACGGAGAGCGATCGGGAGAAAATCAGGCGGTGCTGGCAGGAGGCGGAGGAGGCGTTGTACGGCAAGTCCAACTCGCTGGGCAACGAGTGGGGCGAGTGTGCAATTTCCTTGGCGGAACGGATTGATTTGCCCCCCGTTCGTTGGTGGGAAGGTTTCCGACCGCGCAATCTTTTCCCATGGCTCGGAACCATGATGGCCCTTTTTGTGGCCGCAAGCAGTTGTCTGGCGGTGCCACCACAAGAAACGGGCAAAGAGGAAGCGAAAGAAAATGATCCAGTCGCACTGTACGGGGCGGGAAGATTTGAGGAGGCGGCCAAGCTTTGGACAAAAAGAGTTTCAACCAACTCCGGAG
>RGYX01000291.1 GCA_010031845.1 Verrucomicrobiota bacterium | reverse complement strand
GAATGGTGCTCGTGGAGATGAAAAAGGATCCCTCGGGAAACCCCGCCAAAATGGAGGCCAGAATCAAAAAAGGCGGAGAGGTGGCCACCCTGAAGTATGAGGTGACGGGAGGCGGGGGAGCGGCGCCCGCTTCTCCGATGGCCGGGGGACAGCCCGGAGCCCCGGTTCCCAACACCCCCAATGTTCCGGGCGTGCCCGTGCAACCGGGGCAGGGGCAGGCAGGAAATGTCCAAGGGCAGAAGACAGCCCCGGCCGTCATCCGACGGCGGGTGATTCCCATTCCGCCGAAGGTCGGCCGATGAAAATCCTTTATGTGACTTCATGCCTGCTGGGGCTCGTGGGCGGGGCTGCCTTCGCGCAGACGGAGGCCAAACCCGTCCCCGGGCGCATGCCCATCCCATCTTTGCCCATCACCGGTTCCCCGGTGGATGTGGCAAAAAAAGATTCCCCTGATCCGGAAATGGTCTCCCCCGACACCATTCAATTTCCCAACAATCCCGTGTCGGATTTTCTTTTGATCTACGAAAAACTGAAGGGAGTCACGTTGATCAAGGATGCCAGCCTCCTCGCCGGCGGCGCCAACCTGAGCCTGACGCTGAACCAACCGGTGACCAAGGCCGAGGCCATCCGGTTGTTGGAATCGACCCTTTTGCTGAACGGGTACGCCTTCATCGCCGTTGACGAGAAGGCCATCAAGGTGATCAACACCCTGGGAGGAAAAAATCCGAGGAGTGAGGGCGTTTTTCTTTTCACGGATGAAAAATCCCTGCCGGAAGGTGAGGTCATCGCCTCCTATGTCATGCCTCTGACCTACCTCTCCGCGGCGGATGCGGTTCCCATTTTCGAGCAGTTCATCACCCTACATCCCTATGGGAGTTTGGTGCCGGTCCCTATCGCCAACCAGGTGTTGATCACGGAAAATTCCACCCTGATCCGCCGGCTGATCGAGGTTCGGCAACTGGTCGATCAACCTGCCCCCGAGGTGAAAAGGGAGTTTGTTCAGCTGCATCAGGCGGATGCCGACCGGGTGGTGGAACTCATCACCAAACTTTTTGAAGAGCGGAAAACTGCCTCAGCCGCCACCGGAGCGGCCAAGGCGGCCACGGGCCAGCCCTCCCAGCCTCCCGGGGTGCCGACCCTGCCCGGGGCCCAAGCGGCCGGAGGAGCCACCATCACCAGCGCCGAAAGCGGAGCCGACATCCTCCTTATCCCGGACACGCGGACCAACCGGATTCTGGTTTCCGCGCGGCCCACGGATATTGCCTACATCAAAAAACTCATTGCGGACTTTGATGTCGCGGTCGATCTCAGCGATCCGTACGAGTATCCCCTGAACTATGTGGCGGCTTCCGACATGCTGCCGATTTTGAATGATCTTCTGCAGGAGCAGTCGGATCAGGGGACGGGAGGAACGGGTGGGGCGGCCGGCCAGCCCACCCGCACGGTTTCGGGCGGGATTGGTTCCAACCTGGCCAGTGCGGCCAACGCAGCGAGGACGGG
>RGYX01000030.1 GCA_010031845.1 Verrucomicrobiota bacterium | reverse complement strand
CCGCATCCCGAAGGATCTCGGCGTTGGTCGGAAAAAGGGTAGAAGCTTCCGCCACCAGCTTGTCAGCTTTTTCCCGATTTCCCTGTTCGGCATATTTACCTAGAAGCTGTTGCAAGAGCTTAGGATCCTTGGGATTGGCCGTTCTCAACCCCTCCAAGGCAGCGACTTCCCCCTTGAGGGCTAACCGCCTTTCGCAATTGGCCAATAACATGGCCAGCAACCCGTTGTTGGGGTCCGCTTTGGATGCTTTGGCCAGAATATCCCTCAGCTCATCGACCCGGTTCTGTTGCATCAGCAGATCTGAGAAGTTGTTCAGGGTCTCGGTATTACCAGGCCAGAGTTCCAAGGCTTGCCGGTAGGCCTGCTCGGCGGCTTCCGGCATCTTTCTCCACTTATAAATATTACCGCCCGTGTTACGGAGTTTTGAGAACGATCTCTGGGCATCGATGTCATCCTCAAAGCCCGGATCGGCCTTCAGGTGATCAATGTATTCCCTCCAATACTTCATGTCGGAAGCCACTTGCTCTGGCGCCAAGACCGGGACGGGATCCCGCTTGATCTCGTAGCAAAGGCCATGGGGTACGGCGTTGGGATAAGACCATTCCATCGGAAAGCTTTCTTCCACAAAGAAGTGACGCTGATCCTTGTTTCTCTGCCAAATCCACTCCCCCACCATGGAGTTCAGCACCGTGGGATCAGAGTTAGGGTCGGGGGCACCAGGCTCCCGTTGCCGCCGGCCGCCTGATAAATAGCCATGATGTCCTCTTGGCGCGGGAGCACCAGAGGTGCCTTGGGGTAGTGTTTATCACGACCCAACCACTTATCCACCCACCCACGTGGGGCAGGCCGTTCTGTGGAGTAATGGTTGCGGATGTACTGATTATAAAAAGCATCAGCCAAGGCATTCTGGGTAATGATATAGAGATCCCGCCGGTCAAAGTTTTTGTCCCGTTTAAATTTCTTCGGCTCAAAACTCTCCGAAAGAATCATATAGGTAGGGACAAAACGACCCGGGTCGGTGCCCCCATACACAAAGCTGTCCTTGGGCAGATCCGCCAACATGTCACGGCCATACATCCAGCCGAACCAATGGTTCCGCTGGCTACAGAAAGTCACATTTTGCCGAAAACTGAAAGCACCTAGAAAAAGAGCCAAAAGAGCCGACGCTCCCGCGGCAATGGGCAGGCTTTTCAGCCACCGGTCCATCACCAACCCTGAACCGAAGCCCGCCAAGAGCACGAAGAAGGCATGGGAGTAGCCAAGGTACGGCATCTCCAGTAGCCAGGCCGCCTCATCCGCCCCTGCCTGGTCAAAGGCTGGCTGGAGAAAGCCGGCCAAAAGAAAACCGATGGCACTTACCTGAATCCACGATCGTACGGGTGGCGGCAGCCCCCCCAAGAAAGCCACGGCCGCAACCAATGCGAGAACGGAAAGAGGAGTGAAGTTTGCGACGATCTTTCTCCAATACAACTGGGCGAATTTACCCAGGGTTTCCCGGAAGGAGGGAGGTTTAGGGGTACCGGGCGGAGGCTCTGGGGGATTCAGCAACTCCTGGGGGGCCGCTCCCATGGCCCGACCCACGGTCTTCAGAAGTTGATCGGACAGCTTGCCGGAATACTGGCTGCGATTGATGGCGTAGAAAAAACCCTCCTTGGTGCTGGTAAATCCCCAATTCATCGGCGGATTCGTCGAGGAGGCCATCGGCATGTAGGCGTAGGGAGACAGGCCAATCGCAACCCCTGCCAAAACCAAAAGACCTGTTCTCCAATTGGGCAAACTCCTTTTTACCAACATCCAGACAACCAAAGCCAAACCCACGCAATAAAGGAAGCGAATGGAAGCGTGCCAGGTTGGCTCCAAAACCCCAGTAGACCAGGGCCGCGGCGATACAGAGATAAAGCATCCCCTCAGCCAAAAGATCCTTCCGCCGTAACAGCATGACCATGACCGGCAGCGGAGCCATCGAAATCATCAGGTGATGATCACTCATCCCAAGGGAGAAAAAGAAGGCCGACCAAGCCAGCCCATTTGCCCATTCGGGAGCCCTAAGCCATCGATATAAGACCCAGATATAAAACATCACCATCAGAGAGTGCAGGCCATAAACTTCAGCGATCACCGCCTGAGACCACATGGAGACACTAAAGGCCAGGGCAATGGCCCAACCCGCGCCCAGGATTTGAGCGAGGACGTCCCGCACCCCGGCCCAACGCATGGAGTTAGAAAGAATCAGCGCCACCAAGCCAATGGCTATGGCCGTACAAAAACCGGAAAAGAGATTCACCTCCCACGCCCCATTCCCGATTGGGAACAAGGTGAAGAGGTGGGAAAAGATGGTCCAAAGCGGATATCCGGTGGGATGAGGCACTCCCACATGAACCGAAGCGGTCAGGAACTCCCCGGAGTCCAAGAGGCCGACATTGGGTTGGGTCGTTAGAAAATAGGCGACCTGGGAAACCAGCCAGGCCGCTCCGGCCGCGATCCAATCTTTGCGATCAAAAGGCCAAGTCCATCTCATGGTTGTGAAGCCCAATCGCGTCTGGTTCATGGAAAGATTCTCCGCACCGCCAATTGAAGAACCCTTTTTGCTGCCTCCAAGGCAATATGGGCCGACATCTTGGAATCCCCCTCCCGACGCTCCGTAAAGACAATGGGAACTTCCTGAAGCTTGAATCCGGCCTGACATGCCAGAAAATGAAGCTCCACTTGGAAACCGTACCCTTGCGCCGTGAACTGATTCCAGTTCAAACCTTCCAAAACTCTACGACGGATCGCCTTAAAGCCGCTGGTGGGATCTGTCATGATTAGGCCAGTCAAAAGCCGTGCATACCACCCGCCGAAACTGCTTAACCACAACCGGGATTGGGGCCAATTCAACACCCTCACACCGTTCAGGTACCGCGAGCCGACCGCGATGTCTGCCCCCTCCGACAAAACTTGGAGCAATGTAGGGACATCCGCGGGATCATGGGATAAGTCTGCGTCCATTTCGACTACCGCATCGTAACTCCGTTGGAGTGCCCATTGGAATCCCTCTTTATAAGCCATTCCTAGCCCCGCTTTGCCAGGTCTCGTCAGAAGATGAACCTTTTTCTCGAATCCGGGCGACTGTTGTACCCGTGCCGCGGTTCCATCGGGTGAATTGTCATCGACCACCAAAATATCTGCCATTGGAACCTTGGCACAGATCTCCTGAATCGTTTTCAGAATCATGCCCGCTTCGTTGTAAGTTGGCAGAATAATCAGAATGGCTTGGACGGGCCCCATCCTCTCGCCGCCGGAAGAGCTGCTCCTCACCCCTTCCTTGCCCTTCACCGCTGAGACGGAAGCTGACACTGCAATGGCAAAGCCAGCGTCTCCTTGCAAAAGGTTTCCGCACTTAAGAATTCCCCAACTTTACGTTTGGCAAAGCACGACTGTTGGTGCATGGCCCGGGGATAATAAACCTCAGTCTGGATACCATCTTGAGCCAGAATTTCTCTTGTTTCATCCCTCTTGCCCGGACCCGTGATTCGGATCACAAATTGATTCCAGGTGTGCTCTCCGACCCCTTCCTGGCAGGCGTAAGGCAAAAGGACGGTGCCGGGAGTTGTTCGGGCCAATGATTGACGCTCTCCCTCACAAACACATCGATCCACAGGAAAAACCGCCCTCCATTTTGACTGAAGCTCCTCGACGAGCCTGGCCGCCGCGATCCTTCTGTTTTGCAGCGCCCCATGAAGGTGGCGCAGCTTCACCCGCAGAAATGCAGCTTGGATTTCGTGCAGCCGAAAGTTTCCGCCGACCATCTCGTGAAAATATTTCTGCTTGGCTCCATGCACCCGGAGTTTTTTGATCTTTTCCGCAAGGGACGCGTCCCGGGTGGTGATCAGCCCCCCCTCCCCCAAGGTCCCGAGATTTTTGGTTGGGAAAAAAGAGAATGTTCCTAAGGTTCCCATGGTTCCAGCCTGCCGCCCCTTGTCTTTGGCCCCCAACGCCTGCGCCGCATCCTCAATCACCGGGATGCCGTGGTTCGCTGCCGCCGCCAAAATCGGGTCCATGTCGGCACACTGCCCAAAGAGATGAACGGCGATAATCGCCTTGGTTTTCGATCCGATCTTGGACACGACTTGATCCGCCCGCAGGTTGTAACAACACTCTGCGCTATCCACAAAAACCGGCTCCCCCCCCAGACGGGCCACAGCCCCTGCCGTGGCAAAAAACGTGTAGGTGGGACATATAACCTCATCACCAGGACCCACCCCCAAGGCCTGCAGAGCTAAGAGGAGGGCATCGGAACCGTTGGAAACTCCGATGGCATGGGGCACCCCAATCCAATCCGCGATTTCCTGCTCGAAAGCCTCCACCTCGGCACCCAGCACAAAACGCCCACTATCCAGAACACGCTCAAAAGCTGCTAACAGCTCCCCCCGATAGGGAGCATGCTCAGCCACCAAGTTGAGCATCGGAATCTTCATAAGTCCCTTATTGTAGGCAAGAAACCGCAAGACTAAACCCCAAAAAGAACACTTCCTGAGGGTTGCCCTTATTCAATGATCTGGGCAGTTTTGGGGTATGGCGTCTCCCAATGGATCCAAGTTTCTTGTCCATGGGGGTAAGCCCATCCAAGGAGAGATTGAGCCTCAGGGAAATAAAAATGAGGCCATGCCGCTTATGGCGGCCGCCTGCCTGACCGATCAATCAATCACCCTGCATAACATTCCCCAAATTGAGGATGTCCGACTCATGGAAGAAATTCTCCATGACTTGGGTCTAACCTCAAACGAGTCAGAAGCCGCCCAAGTCCGTCGCACCTTAACCCTTCAGGCCAAGATGACTCCCAAGTCCACGATCCATCCGGAACTTGGCTCACGCCTGCGCGGCTCCGTCACCCTGGCCGGTCCCCTTCTTGCCAGGACGGGCCAAGTCACTCTACCCCGTCCCGGCGGTGACCGCATTGGCCGCCGTCGCTTGGACACCCACCTTCAGATTTTCTCCTCCCTAGGTGCCCAGGTCACTGACATTCGTGATGGAATCCAGATCAAAGCTAAAAAACTAAAAGGGGCGGACATCCTGCTGGATGAAGCCTCTGTCACCGCCACGGAAAACGGACTTTGTGCTGCCGTTTTGGCCGAAGGCGTCACCGTCCTGCACAACGCCGCGAGCGAGCCTCATGTGCAGGCCTTGGGAAACCTGCTCAACGCCATGGGCGCCAAGGTCTCAGGTATTGGCACCAACACCCTCACGATCGAGGGTGTTAAATCCCTGAAGGGCGCCACCCACCGCATCAGCGCCGACTACCTCGAAGCGGGATCTTTTCTAGCCTTGGCAGCCGTCACGGGCGGCGAGCTGAGAATTCGAAATACCGCACCACAGAACATGCGAATGATCCTGCAGACCTTTGGTCGGTTGGGCATCCAAACGGAAATCAAGGGACAAGACATTCTCATTCCCAAGGGTCAATCGCTGGAAGTTGAAAAAGAATTCGGCGGAGCGATCCCTCACATTGCCGATGCTCCTTGGCCCGGGTTCCCGGCCGACATGACTTCCGTCGCTCTGGTGACTGCCACGCAGTGCAAAGGGACTGTTCTGATTCACGAAAAGCTTTTTGAGTCCCGCCTCTTTTTTGTCGACGGCCTGATGGAGATGGGAGCGCGAATCATATTATGCGACCCTCACCGTGCGGTCGTCCTTGGATCCGATAAACTGCGGGGAGCCAAACTGGCCAGCCCTGACATCCGAGCCGGCATGGCCCTGCTCATTGCCGCTCTCTGTGCCGATGGGGATTCTGAAATACGGAATATTAACCAGATTGACCGCGGCTTCAGTTGTATAGAGGAGCGCCTGCGCTCCCTGGGCGCTCAAATCGAGCGGGCCTAAACTCAGAAGCCGCTGTTTGGGATACTTTTCCGGCGTCGCGAGAAAAGCCTCCGCCCTTGATCACTTGATTCCGCGCAAACGGAATCAAAATCAACCCCGTCTATCTACTTTTTATTGAACCGATCCCGATGGGTCTCGATCACGAGCAAGCGTCGGGCTCGTCCGGCAATTCCCACTAACCAACCAAAGCCAACTTGAGAACCCGCCATGCGGCTTCCCAGGCGATTCCGGCTGACATTTTTGAGCGTCCTTCGCTCCGTTCAGTAAAAACAATGGGAACTTCCCGAATGATATAGCCCCGTTTCCAAGCCTCGTGATGGAGCTCAATTTGAAAGGCATAGCCTTCCGCACCCACTTTCCTCCAGTTCAACTCCCTCAAAATCTCAGCGCGAATAGCCTTGAAACCACTGGTTGGATCGGTGAGCGGCAACCCCGTGAGCATCCTCACATACCGCCCCCCGAGTGTGCTCACAAGGATTCGGCTCCTCGGCCAGTTTAGAACCGAGATGCCGTTCAGGTATCGGGAACCTACTGCCAAATGCGATCCATCCTCCAAGGCCTGAAGCAGTCGAGGAATATCAGCTGTGTCGTGTGATAGATCTGCATCGATCTCGACCACCGCACCATAATTATTTTCCAAGGCCCATTCGAATCCACGACGGTAGGCCGTGCCAAGCCCCTGTTTGCCGAGTCCCTCCAAAAGAAATACCCTTTTACCAAATTCAGGACTCGCACGAACAATCTCAGCAGTTCCATCCGGGGATCGATCGTCCACGACCAGGATGTCGGTCCTCCTGGGCAAGCTCAAGACTTGGGCGATAATTTTGGCAATATTGGGTTTTTCATTATAGGTTGGAATGACCACCAATACCTTTCCAAGAGGCGAACTCCTCACTTTGGGCAAAAGGACGCGGGATACCTTCTCCCCAGACCACCAGTGTTTCCATTTCGCCGGTGTAAACGGCATCGGCATCAAGACCATCAACCCCACGACTCCAACCCAGGAAAGACCGGAGACCAAGACACACAGGTTGTACCAACGGGGGGGCTCAAAGTTGAATCGGATAGGACCTTGATTCCCATCCAAATGTACCGCCATCAATCCACCGAAAGCCTTAAAAACAGGGACCGGAACGCCCCCAACCGAAGCCTTCCAGTCCGGATGCCAAGCCTCGGTAACAATCAGCCAGCCTTCACGGGGGGTTGGGGGATCAAAAGCAAAACTTGTGGCCCCCCTATTTTCGGAATAGGAAATTTTTCGGAAGGGAACTCCCAGAGCTTGGGCATATTCAGGGGTGAGTTGCACCTCCCCTTGAGGCGTACCGGATCCCACAAGATAGGGAAAGCCGCGTTCGTTCGGACCCAGTTCAATGGGTGCCACATGTATTTTATCCGCCAAATCCAAAAATCCGGAAGCAAGACGCTCCGTGCCGTGATCCATCGCGAGGTATTCCCGGGCCAAAAACGCGGGGGCAAGAGACTCGCGGTTCTCGAGCACCCGGATGTAGTCTGAATCAAATCCGATGGGATAAAACTGGGTGTAAAAGTTTTGGATTTCTGCTGGTGTGAAGGGATCTTGTCTGTCGATAAGAACGTGGGATATGCCCGCCACCCGCATGTAGGTTTTCATGGCGTTGGGGGAAGTATTTGCTCCGTCCAGAAGCGCCCTCATACCACGCATTTGAAAATGGCCCCAGGAAGCCTCGCTATTCAATCCGCGCCCGGACTGCATGGGCGTTCGCAGATAAAAATAACGGCCTGAAAGTGGGTAGACCCTTCCCTCCACTGGGGAAGTTCGCAAGTACTCCTGGGACTTATCAAAGTCGGCAAAGGTCTGCACCGGTAGTCCTGGAGCAAAGAAACGAGCCAAATAAACACCACTATCAACCAACAGGAGGATTCCAAGAATCACGACCAACGGAATACGGACCCTCTTGTTGAGGATGCCATCCCATAACTGCTGTAGCGCAATGGCTGTTGTCACCGCTGCGGCAAAAAAGCCGACCTCCCAGAATCCCCAAGGGGCCCGAATATCGTGGTAAAAAGGTAGTTTTTCCAAAAGGGTAAAACCCGGCACAAAGAGGTAGATTCCGATCATCAGGGCAACCCAAAACCGCCGCCTTGGCGTTGCCGGAAGAAGTTTTGGAATCAGGACAACCGGGATCAGCGTCATGAACCACATAACCGCAATAATCCAGTCCGGAGCTTGGGCAGAACCGACAAGAAACTCCTTGGTTCCCGTAAACACAGAAAATGGCCCCTGGGAAAGCCATAGTGCAAACAAAGAAATTCCGGCGAAAAGCCTGAAAAGGCTCCCCTCCCTTGTCCCCAACCATTCGGCATTACGGCGCGACCACCAGAAAACCGACCCGAGGGAAAGAAGAGCAACCGCCCCAAGATAAAACTGCCCCCGGTCGGCCATAAAATCCCCGCGCATCCCGTTCAGCAATTCGTTGCCGCGATCCAGGACCGAAATGAAGCTCTTGATCGAGAAGGCCTGCTGCCATCCGCGAAAGTTGTCGAAGGCAAAAGCTGCCACCCAGCGAAACTCTCGCGTGAGGGGCAGTAAAACAGTTGCGGCCATCAGGAAAACACCCGCAAGAGCCGTCAAGGTCCCCCGAATCAGGTCCGAACGTTTTTCAGGCCGATCGATGAGGAGCCAGAGAAAAAAGGCCATGGCCAAAGGAATAAACATAAATGTTAACTTGGTGTACGAGAGCATCATGGCCGACCACCCGAAAGCCAACCATGCCTTGGATTGCCAAGAGCACTCCTCAGAAACTTTCAAAAAAGCCCAGAAGATGAGCGGTGGAAATATATAGGAATAACTCCCCATCCAGTGCTCGAAGTTGCCAATGCGCAGCAACATTTGAGAGCTGGTAACGTAAAGAATGGCCGCGACAACCCCGGTCCAATCGCTTCGTGTTAGCCTGCGCACAAAAACAAACATCGTTAGGGAAGCCAACGGAAGGACCATAAGTGCGGCCACCTTGATTCCAAACGGATCACCGAAAAGAGATCTAGCCAATATCCCCACCACCATAGGAAGGCCACACAGCGCAAAGCTAGCAGTCGAGTAACCCTGCATAAAATGGGAACTCCACCATGGAATTCCTTTTGATTCACTGAAGTTTTGAAGAACCTCGCCAAGAAAGCGACCACCCCCTCCATAGAGTTCCTCCTGCGACGGAGACTGCGGTAACCAGCCAAGACCCAAGGAACCACAATACAGGACCAGAAAGGTAATTAGAATGAATTGAGGGCTTTTCTTATTTCTCATCGTTGGTTCTCGGAGTCAAAAGCGAAGAAACGACCGTCCTTAATCCCTGCGAAAAGCCAGCCATTACAGGCAACCGGAATGTCTGATTCATTTTCACTATTCAGCACTGCCCGTAAAGGGTTTTGGAGATT